>DAOVVW010000091.1 GCA_030636965.1 Pseudomonadota bacterium
CCCATTTATTCAGATCTTTACTCCAATACACCCAGATTGCATCGGTAAACTCGGGCTCAGACGGGCCGTACAAGCCAATGTGGTTTGTGAACAGGAACCATGTCTTGTTGCTCTTTTCATAATAGAGCGAGGCATTTTCTATCTGCTCTTCTTCTTCTGTGCAATCAGCCTCTTGGCATTTGCCCTGAGCGACATTGGCAGAGAACGGCTTTTATCTATCATTTCCAGATCCCTGAGAGACATCCTGGGAAGGAACCTGACGCTGACATCCACCGGAGTTTTTGAATTGAATATAAGGCTTTTGACAACATTCCTGTTGCTTGTCCACTCCCTGTTCCTGCCCACCACCCTGAGGATCTCCGAGTTGGTTCCAGTGTTTTTTGCCAGCATCTCAATCTCGCTTTCTTTGATGCCAGGATTTTCCAGAACGGACATAAAGACTTCGCGGTTGGTATCCTTCACGAGGACAGACCTTGCCTCCTTATCACCCTTTAGCGCCATTTTGATCTTCTCCCCCACAGTCATCTTCTGGATCCTCTGTTCCGTTGACAGATGCTTAATTTCAGGCTCCTCTTTTTCAGCAACCTTTTTTGCGACACTTTTACCGGCTTTAGAATCCGTCTGAGACACCTCCAGAACTCCGTGCAATTCTTCAGATAGAGAGGGATTTTTTTTGAGGGCTTCGATCCAGTCAGTGCGGCCGCCTGCGTGCCTGACAAAATAATCCAGAACTTCCCAAGAGAGTTCCGGGTCAGAGAGTACTTCAGCCAGATCGTTGGGAGATAACTCCCTGATGGCCTTTACCCCCACCCTGTGCTCATCAGGATCCTGCGACATCAGCATCCGGAAGAGTAAAGTAAGCTTACCCGCGTCCACTTTACTGACAGTTTTGGTTCCGTCAATCACGACTATTCACCCGGGAGCACTCCCACCCAAGGATGTACGTTCGCGCACATCCTTCTTGATGGACTTCTTGCAAAGTCATCATTATTGAAGCTTTACTACAATAGCATCAAAACCTTTTTTCTTCAGGTCATCCCTGACCTTGGTAGCTTCCAGCTTGGTCCCGTACCTGCCCACTCTGATAAGCGTTATGGGAAGCTGTGTCTCCTTCCTCTCAAGCTTTACCGGATAGCCCAGTGCACGTATCTTCTTACTCACGCGGTTGGCATTTCCGGATAACAGGAAACCTCCGGCGTTGATGATCACTCCCTTTGCGGTCTGCCGCATATTGGCTTCGATACCGGCATTGCGTATCCGCTTCAGTGCACTTTGCTCTTCTCCCTTGCCAAGAGGTCCAACGGTGAGGAAGTTCATAGTTGCCCTCGTGGTGCCTTCCTTGAAAAAGGGATCGTAACCAACACCTGAAAGTTTTTTCTCCAGATCCTTGACGCTGGATTTTAGAATAAGAGCTCCTACCTGGATCGAGTATCCGGATCCCGCTGCTTCCATGGATGGAGATGTTGACGGTTCTGATTTCGTTATCTGTACTGAGGCTACTTCAGCATTCTTTCTGGATGGTTTCTGCCCAGCAGTATCTTTCGCGGAAGGCGCTTCAGACTCACCCTGTATCCCGCCTGCGGTTGTTACCTGAGTATCAGATTCAATCCCGACAGAAGGCTCTTCAGGTGCCGGTTGATCAACCTCTTTTGGTTCTGAAACAGGTGGCTTGGCAGGTGGAAGCTCCACCATCGGCTTCTTGAGCTCTATGACGGCCTGGGCAGGCGACAGCATCTTGACCGGCCTGCTCTCTCTCTTAAGGTATGTAAGTGCTCCATATAGCAGAATCAGTATGACGAGAAGGGCACCCCCTACCACAACAAAGGGTGATGGCCCCTTCCGGACAGGCTTGGAGCTAGCACTCAGATCAAGTTCTGGTTCTGATACTACCTGCTCCGGTTCCGTGTCCGGAATTGGACCCGGCGGGCTTTCATCCATTTTTTCGAAAGGCTCTTGAGCCTGTTGCTCCTCTTCGGAGAAGAAATCCGCTGGTAGATCAAAATCGGAATCATCAATGGAGGGTTTGGGCATATCCTCTACCGGTTCCGTTGGCACTGCTTGTGTGGGTATTTCCGCGGCGGGCTGATCGTTGGTAATATCCGGCAGCGGTTGTGAATCGTCAAAGATCACATCCTCTTCTTGCCCTTCCTCTGCACTTTGTGCATCCTTTTCTTCTTCCTTGCTGTCGAAGGAAAAAGGATCTAAATGCTCTCTTTTCGGAAAGAGATCAAAATCGTCGTCGGCCATTGAGAAAGTCCTTTCGTCAGAACATTAGAATATTAAACATTAGAGCATTGGACACATATATTATAAAAATTACCTGCTGAGCAACCCTAATGATCTAATCACTAATGTTCTAATGCTCTATTTATTAATTATCCCCTTTTGCCGCTTCAACAATTTTCTCAGCGAGGTGCCCGGGAGTTTCTTCGTAATGGGAAAATGAAAGACTGAAGGAACCCCTGCCCTCGGTCATCGATCTCAGGTCGGGAGCATATGTGAGAACCTCGGCCATGGGTACCTGAGCGTTTACAATCTGTTCTCCCTCTCCTGGATCCATTCCAACTACTTTTCCTCTTCTTGAGTTAAGGTCACCGATAACAGCCCCCATGAAGTCTTCAGGAACCGAAACGTTAAGATTTACGATAGGCTCGAGAAGAATCGGCCTGGCATCCAGGAACCCCTTCTTGAACCCCATGGAAGCGGCAATTTTGAAAGCCATCTCCGACGAATCAACAGCGTGGTATGAACCATCGTACAGGGTTACCTTCAGGTCAGTCACAGGATAGCCTGCCAGCACTCCCTCCGCCATTGCCTCTCTTACGCCCTTTTCCACTGCCGGGATATACTGCCTGGGTACAACCCCTCCAACGATCTTATTTACAAATTCGAAATCAGACCCACGGGAGAGAGGCTCTATTTCCAGCCATACATCACCGTATTGGCCACGGCCTCCTGACTGCTTCTTGTATCTGCTCTGCAGTTTCGTGGAGCGCTTTATAGTCTCCTTGTAAGGTACCTTGGGAACCTTCATATCTACTTCAACGCCGAACTTCTCTTTTAATCTTTCGATCGTAACTTCCAGGTGAAGCTGCCCCATACCCGAAATAATGCTCTCCCGGGTTTCCTCCTCCCTTGATGTCTTCATTGACGGGTCTTCTTCCATAAGTCTTGTAAGTGCTGCACTAACCTTCTCCTCATCGCCCTTGGATTTTGGCACGATCGCATAGGAGAGGGCAGGTGCTGGAAGCTCAATATTCGGGAGGACAAAGGGGGCGGAATCATCGGAAAGGGTATCACCGGTCTTTGTCTCCTTCAGCTTGGCCACTGCCGCAAGCTGACCTGCCGAGACAACCGGTACTGACTCCTGCTTCTTCCCATTGAGGATGAAAACATTGCCGAAACGTTCCTTGGTGTCCCTTGTGGAGTTCAGAAAGCCCGTATCAGCCTTGAGCGACCCTGAGATTATCTTGAACAGTGTAAGTTTCCCGGCAAAGGGATCAGCCATGGTTTTGTAGACAAACGCAGAAAAGGGTTCATCAGAGGAGACCTTGCGCTCTGTTTCATTGCCTTTTGCATCAACACCGGTAATCAGACCCCTGTCGCCAGGTGAGGGCATCATGTTCTGAATGCCATCAAGTAATTTTCGAACACCGATATTCAATGTTGCCGACCCGCAGAATACGGGAAGTATGTCCCCGGTCACAACGCCCGTTCTCAGACCTCTCAGTATCTCTTCATCCGTTAGGTCACCCTCCTCCAGGTACTTTTCAACAAGCTCGTCCTCGCTCTCGGCGGCCGCCTCAACCAGCTTTTCCCTGTATTCATCAGCCTGCCCCTTCAATTGGTCAGGAATATCCTTCTCCTCGAAATTTCCAGTACCATCCTTGCTGTAGATACAGGCTTTCATTGTGAGAAGGTCCACAACACCCTCAAAGGATGCTTCCTTGCCGATGGGTAGCTGTGTCAGAACCGGATTTGCTCCCAGTGTGGATTCCATCTCACCGATAGCCCTGTCAAAATCAGCCCTCTCGCGGTCCATCTTGTTGACAAAGGCGATCATACCGGCATTGTTCTCTTTCGCGAACTTGTAAAGACGCTCTGTCTGCGCCCTAACGCCAGAGACTGCCCCTACAACCAGGAGAGCCCCCTCGCAAACCACTAAAGCATAGAGTGCATCAGCAATAAAATCCTGGTACCCGGGAGTGTCTACAATATTTATCTGATTTTCCTTCCACTCCAAGGAAGCAGTCGCCGAACTGGTACTTATCTGCCTGGATATCTCCTCCGGAAGAAAATCCATAACTGTATTACCGTCATCTATCGTCCCCATGCGGTTTGTCACTCCCGCATCAAACATAATTGTTTCAGCAAGGGATGTTTTGCCTGCACTACCGTGGCCAATTATGGCAATGCTCCTGATGTTTTCAGCCTCATATCCTTTCATACACAAGATCCTCCATATTTGATTGGTAATTCAACAACGTATCATTTACTGAAAAAGTGCGTCAAGGCAATCCTGTTCCCCCATAATCGCTCACATAAAATCAATCACGATTATGGTGTGTGGCCCTAAGGTCGGTCCACGATCCATGATCCGATATCCAAGGTCCAAGATCTCTATTTCTGTAATTAAATCCTGACTTTGGATCCAGGATTTTGGATCTTGGACTATAAACCCGGGTCCTGGGACATGGGTCAAGGGACGAGTTACTTACTTATTCCTCCCGTACAGGATGTACAGCCCTTCAAGGGTAAGGTCGGGAAGTACCTCGGAGATAGCCTCTGACTGCCCGGCCAGGAGACCAACCGAACCGCCTGTTGCCACAACATAAGGGTCATCCCCCATCTCGTTACTTATCCTCACAACAAGAGAGTCTATCAGACCCGAGTAGCCATAAATGATTCCTGACTGGATGCTGCTTATTGTATCCTTCCCTACTACACACTGTGGAATCTCTAGCTCTACCCGGGGGAGCTTTGACGCTTTTAGAAACAGGGCATCGAGAGATATCTGAACCCCCGGGAATATGACTCCACCTATGTAATCACCCGAGGACGAAACAACATCGAAAGTGATGGCTGTGCCGAAATCGATAACTATCAGCGCCCTCCGGTATTTTTCATAGGCTGCAACAGTATTAGCGATCCTGTCAGCCCCTACCTCCTTTGGATTATCATAAAGTATGGACATCCCGGTTTTTATTCCGGGCCCGATCATCAGGGGGTCTATACCGAAACTGGCATTTGACATATCTATCAGCGGCTGCCTTGCCGGCGGGACTACACAGGATATGGCTACTCCATTCAGGGAGCTTGTGTCGATCCCATCACCCTTCAACAGATCTTTGATCAGGTGACTGTATTCATCAGCGGTCCTGTTCCGGTCCGACCTGATCCGCCACCTGGATACAAGCTTCTCCCCTGAGAAGGCACCAAGGACAGTCTGGGTGTTTCCTACATCTATACACAGTAACATTTCAGCCATATATATCTCTATTCCTCGTTAATATTGATAAGGTCGCAAAAAGTCCATCCATGGCTTTTTGCTCCGCGGGAAGTGAAAAGCGTCGTTTTCACTTTCCTCACAAATCACCGACTTGC
>DAOVVW010000288.1 GCA_030636965.1 Pseudomonadota bacterium
GTCGTTGCGGTAACTGAGGAGAGGACCACCGGGGAAAAGGTGGAAAGGCCGAACTCACCCAGGATGACCTCCGCCGCGAAGAGCGCCCCGGCGATAGGAGCGTTGAAGGTGGCCGCTATGCCTGCTGCCGCGCCGCAGCCGACGAGAGTCCTCTGCCTGAGCGGAGGCGCCTTCAATAGCTGACCGATGGTTGAACCGATGGATGAACCGATCTGGACGATGGGCCCTTCCCGCCCAACGGAACCTCCCGAACCGATGGTGATCCCGGAGGCAAGGATCTTCACGAGGGCCACCCTGGGACGGATACGGCCATCCCTGAGCGCCACAGCCTCCATCACCTCAGGCACTCCATGACCCTTGGCCTCCCGTGCCCCGAAATAGACAAGGGGCCCCACGATAAGGCCACCAAGGGCCGGAAGAGCCATTTTGAGATAGAAGGGTAGGGTATGGGCGAAGGTCAGGAAATCGCCAGTGTTCTGGTAAAATATGTACTGGGTCGCCTTGATGGCGTAGCGGAAGAGAACAGCCCCGTAACCACCCAGGATACCGATGACAATAGCGACGATGGAGAGGTATACGTGCTGGTGCACATGCACGCCGCGCACTTTAGCCAGGCCCTTTTTAAAAACCCTTCCTACCATAAGCAAATTATAGCAAAAAGGCAGGGTCTAGGTTCTGGGGGCTGGGGTCTAGGGATCTAGTAAAAAAAAGGAGTCAGAATCCAGAATCCAGAAGTCAGAATAATACTACTTCCAAAAAGCAGGTGCCTATAATCTTTGCCTGATATTTCCACCGTTCAAGAACTATCTGAAACTCGGTGGAAGCTAGTTATATATTTAAAGTATAATATTAAGTTAAAGTCATTAATACTCGTAATATAAGGATATTAACGATTTTTTCATGTATTAAGAGATGAATTGTTTAAACAGCTATCTTGGAGTATCTATTTTGAAAGATGGCTTCTGGATTCTGACTTCTAGATTCTGGATTCTGCTTTTTCACTCCCCTATAATCCCCTTCGCATACTCAGCTGGGTCAAACTCCACCAGATCCTCCAGTCCCTCCCCCAGCCCCACATAGAGCACAGGGAGGCCCAACTCGCCCGCTATAGGGATGAGGATACCTCCCCGGGCCGAACCGTCCATCTTGGTGATGACCACGCCCGTGACTCCCGCAGCTTGGACAAACTCGCGGGCTTGGACCAGCGCGTTCTGCCCTGTGGTGGCATCCAGAACAAGGAGGACCTCGTGGGGAGCGCTTTCGATGATCTTTCCTGCCACGTTCCTTATCTTCTCAAGTTCCCTCATGAGCGGTTCTTTCGTGTGAAGCCTGCCCGCGGTGTCGATGAGCACGTTGCTCACTCCTGTTTTTAAGGCACTGGTGAGAGAGTCGTGAACGACGGCCGCCGGGTCTCCACCCTCCTGTCCCCCGACGAACAGGGCGCCAGACCGCTCGGACCATATCTGGAGCTGTTTCACCGCAGCCGCCCGATAGGTGTCCGCAGCAACGACCATGGTAGATCGACCGGCCTGTATATACTTGTATGCCAGCTTCCCTACCGTTGTCGTCTTCCCAGTGCCGTTAACCCCCACGATGATTGTTACCCTCGGCCCGCTGTCCGGTGACGGGATTGACTCAGGTGCCATGGCCGGCGGTTTTGCTTTTACGACTCCCTCGATCCAGCCCCGGAGGTAGGATCTTATCTGAATATCGGATAGATCACCCGTGACCGAGCGTCGAAGATCCTCAACCAGCTTCATGGTGTACTGCATTCCCACATCGCCGGTGATGAAGATCTCCTCGAGCTGTTCGAACTCCTCCTCCCCGATGGAGGTTTTTCCGCCGAAAACACTCTTAATGCGGCCCCAGAGAGAGCCCCGAGTTTTTTCAAGACCCTGTTGGTAGAGTTGTTGTTCCTTTTCAGTACTCATTACTCTCCCTAAAATCTAAAAGATGAAAAGCTAACTTACCACAGCACGGCCTCTCACAGGCCGCTCCACAGGGTTACACAGGGGAAAACCAAAGGCAGCCTCACGCAAAGCTAGCAGAGGAAAAATATAAAGGGTTACGAACAAGATATGAACTAATTTTCGCTCTTGAGTTTTTCAATTATGGAATATGCCTGAAACAATAACAATGAGACTACCAGTGTGCCTATGGATAAACCTGACAAGGTTAAATTCAATGGCCGTGCATCTGGTGACATTGGTCGAAAAAAGTGTGAATACAGTCCTGTAAATATTCCGAGAAGCCCAAATAGAGCAAAAAAGATACTGATCGTTTTCATTGCGGCTACATTATCTACAGTGGATTTATGGTTTTTTGTGAGTTGCAGCATTTTCCACCCCCATGAAATTTTGGTATTACACTAACTTATTAGTACTTCTCTCCACCCCTAAGTGTATTCCGCGCTTCAAATCACTGCTTTTTATTTTACAGTTTCTTCAAGTCTTTCTCTGTGTCCTCAGTGATCTCTGTGGTGAAAACATCGTCTTTACAGAAAATGAGAATTACCCTGGATTCTGGGTCTTCGCCCGGAATGACGGAAGTTTACCCCAGGATTCAGCCTCCCTCTGCGTCCCTTCGCGTACTCTGCGTTAAGTGCTTTTCCTTGGAATTTGAATTCTAGATCAATGCCGCGATATCACGAACCGCATCCTTCAGCACCTTCATACCCTGGGA
>DAOVVW010000239.1 GCA_030636965.1 Pseudomonadota bacterium
AAGGGCAAGACTACGGCAGCGCTTGGCCTGGCTCTCAGGGCTGTGGGCAATGGTCTGAAGGTTCTGATCATCCAGTTCCTGAAAAGCGAGGATGCAGATTCCGGAGAACTCAAAGCAGCCGAAAGGTTTGCGCCCGATCTTGACATCCGCCCCCGGGGAGAAGAAGGCTTTATAGATCCGGGAAACATCCCGGCAGGTGCATTCACACTTGCCGCTGAGGCTCTTGCTGAATCTGAGAAAGAGATACAAAGCGGTGACTGGGATATTGTGGTTCTGGATGAGATCAATGTCGCGGCAGCGTTCAGTCTTGTAAATGTCCGGGAGGTTCTGGATATTGTTAATGCCAGACCTGAGGGAGTCGAGCTGGTTCTCACCGGCCGTTTTGCGCCGGCCGAATTCATCGATGCCGCCGACCTGGTTACCGAGATGAAAGCCGTTAAACATTATTTTGAAGAAGGGGTTTCGGCAAGAGACGGAATTGAGAAATAGTGCGTGGGGCGCAGTGCGTAGTGCGCTCTGATTTCGCCCTTCGCACATCGCCCTTAGCACTGCCCTGGCTCTGCTACTGATAGCAGGACTGGGCATTGATAAAGAGGAAAGCGTGATGAAGAAAATAAGGGTTCTAATAGCGAAGCCAGGGCTCGACGGTCACGACCGTGGAGCAAAGGTTGTGGCGCGGGCACTTCGGGACAGAGGGTTTGAGGTGGTCTACACGGGCCTCCACCAGACCCCTGAACAGATAGCGGCGACGGCAGTCCAGGAGGGCGTTGACGCGGTAGGGCTGTCAATTCTTTCAGGATCCCACGGCACCCTGGTTCCCAGAGTGCTTGATGAGATAAAGGAGAGGGCTGGGACAATGATACCGGTTTTCGTCGGCGGTATCATACCCCAGGAGGATATAGCCCCACTTAAAGAGGCAGGGGTTGCAGAGGTTTTTACACCAGGAACTACCACAGCTCAGATCGCGGATGCGATTTCCGACATTGTAAAAAAAGGCTGATCGTGGCGGCTACGGACATAATTATTCAAAGGGAGCCTGGCTATGCGGTGCTCAGGCTTTCTTCTTCCGCCAGGCTCAACAGGCTGGGCACCGAACTTCTGGATACGCTTTTTCTGCATACTACAAAATGCCTTGCTGATCCGGAACTCAGATGTCTTGTCATCCAGGGCGTTGGAGGCTCATTTGCGGTTGGTGCTGACCTCAACGAGATACTTGAGCTGAATCCTGCCAGAGCGAGGCTGTTTTCCGACCTTGGAAACAGCATCTTCAGGGCTATCGAGCGTTCCAGTACAGTGGTGATAGCAGCTATAGATGGATACTGTCTCGGAGGGGGGCTCGACCTCGCACTTGCCGCCGATTGGAGAATTTCCACCCAACGCTCAGTTTTCGGACATCCGGGTGTCGATCTGGGTGTTATCACCGGTTTTGGAGGCACGCAGCGTCTATCGAGACTGATTGGACACAAAAAGTCCCTGGAGATGTTTTTTTCCGGCAGGAGGGTGAAAGCGCAGGAAGCATATCTTACCGGTCTCGTTCAGGAGTTGTGCTCCGAGGAGGATTTTGAATCGCGATTAACTGAGAGGATAGAACATTTTTTGAATATGGAACCCAGCGGCATCGGAGAACTGAAGAGCCGCTTGATAGACCTGCCACCCTTTGGCAGTTCTATGTTGGAGGGATCATGGACGATCTGATCGCAAAAGCCCTCCAGAAGGATTCGCTGGCACTGGGACGCCTCTCGAGGATCCTTGACGACAGCGAAGAGGGCTGGGAACGAGTCCTGGAGGAACTATACCCCCTTGGAGGGAAGGCGCATATTGTAGGGGTTACCGGACCGCCCGGTGCCGGGAAGAGTACCCTTGTCAGCTGTATTGTCTCCGAAGTCAGAAAAAGCGGGAGGACCTCGGCAGTTCTGGCGGTGGATCCTACCAGTCCCTACTCGGGAGGGGCTATACTCGGAGACAGGATTCGCATGCAGAGTCATGCAACTGATCCCGGTGTCTTCATCCGAAGTCTTGCTACAAGAGGACACATTGGAGGTCTCTCAAAGTCCATCCGATCCCTGGTTGTTCTGCTGGATGCTGCCGGATTCGATATGATAATCCTGGAAACGGTTGGTGTAGGACAGGAGGAAGTGGAGATCAGGGGACAAGCTCATACGACAATTTATGTTACGGTGCCTGGATTGGGGGATGGTATACAGGCTATGAAGGCCGGGATCCTGGAGATCGCCGACATATATCTTGTCAACAAGGCTGACCTGAAGTACGCCAATGTTACGGTCAAGGATCTTCAGACCATGCTGGCCATGTCGGAGAACGAGAAACTGTGGTCACCCCCTGTACTGACTTCGGTGGCATCCGAGGGCGAGGGTGTAAGTGAACTTGTTGTTTACGTCAACGATCACTGGGAGCATATAAATAAAGGTGGTGTCTTGCAGGAATGGCGCCATTGGGCCGCTGGTCAATCTGTGCGGGAAGTGTTGAGAGATGCAGTCGGCTCGGGAGTCGGAGAATTAATGGAGGAACGATCAGAAGAACTGTCTGACGACATCGAGAAGGTGTCTAATAGAGAGGTTGATCCAGGTTCCGTAGCCAGGAAATGGCTGAGTAAGGTCAAGTTCGACGTTTAAGGTTTAACGTTAGAAAAGGAGGATCCTCTCCAAATTAGTTGGTGGAATTTTTGTAGAACAGGCCGGGTTTTGGTGCGATCACTCGGCTGCGCTGGAGCACATGATACGTATCGGGGTAACGGCGTATCGGAGTATGGGCGTTTAATCCCCTCCCTTGGCGGGAGGGGAACATAAGGGGAGGGGGCAATATTACATCATGTTTAAGGGAGACAAAAGCCTTTAACGCAGAGGGCCGCAGGGAGGGCTATTCAGCCCTTACCGCAGGGAATCGCAGAGGCGGGCTCAGGGGTTTGCCACGGAGACGCGGAGCGATACGAGCGGGAGATGAGTCGAACAGGGATATTTGAGTTGCGCGGAAAGTGAAAATGACACTTCTTACGACCCTACCAATAACGGAGGCCAAAATTGGAATTTTATGATGTGATCAGGAACAGAAGGAGTTGCCGAAAATTCTCCCCGGAGCCAGTTCCAAAAAATGCTCTGGAAAGGATTGTCGAAGCTGGCACGTGGGCTCCCTCCGGGAAGAACAGGCAGAACTGGAGGATATTTGTTGTAACCGG
>DAOVVW010000243.1 GCA_030636965.1 Pseudomonadota bacterium
TCAGTCAGCTCGCTGTTGAGTGATGGAGGGTGAGTGTATAACGCGTCCAACGACCAACGTCCAATGTCCAAGGACCAACGAGGCTTGAATAACGCATAATGAGTGATGCGTTGGTGTTCAACGTTTAACGTTCAATGTTCAACGTCAAATACTATAATTTCCAGTGCGCTAATGTTCTTTATTCAGTGCTCTTTTCACATTAGCCGCTACCGTCTTATTAAACCCCTTCAGAGCAGCCATTTCTTTCACCGAGGCATTCCTTATCTCATTCATCGATCGGAAATGGGTCATTAGAATCCTCCGTCTGGCGGGTCCTATTCCCTTGATACCATCCAGCAGGCTGAGGAGGTCATCCTTCCCCCTCTTCCTTCTGTGACCTGTCAGGGCAAAACGGTGTGCTTCGTCCCGCAGCTGCTGCAGGACATGAAATGCCTTTGAATAGACCGGAAGTTTCTTCGGATTTGCCCTTCCCGGCAGATAAATCTCGTCTCTGTTACTCCCTTGGCCGCTTTTCCCCACGCTTCTGGCTTTGGAGATCGACGCGAGTTCCAATCCTTCGATGCCCAGGGACTTTACAATTTCCATCCCCCTCGAAAGTTGCCCTTTTCCGCCATCAAGGAGGAGGAGATCAGGAACCGGCATCTGATCAGCCAGCGTCCCTGAATACCGACGCCTGATAACTTCCGCAATGGCTCCGTAGTCGTCACCTGGCTCTGCTTCTTTAATGGTAAAAAGTCTGTAGCCGTCCTTGTCCAGGATGCCGGCCTTCCAGGTAACCACGCTACCGTACGATTGGCGCCCGGAAGTGTGGGAAATATCCAGACACTCGATAGTTTCCGGCGGTTTGGACAGGTTGAGCGCCTTTGCGATCTCACCAGAAAGTGCCCTGTAATCCCGATACCTTACTCTGGCTGCCCTGAGGCCTGCATGAGCGTTCTCATTTGCGAGATTAACAAGCCTGAGACCCTTCCCTCGCGTCGGCTGCCGCATCTTGACGGATCTTCCTGCATAATCCGAAAGATACTCCTCGTAGGCGGGTCTGAATTCAAGCTCAACAGGATAGAATATGCGAGGTGGCACACTCTCTTTCTGACGATAGTGAGATGACAAGAATGCCTCCACAGCCTCCTTTGCCATGAATTTACCTGTGAGGATCTTCTCACTTCTACCCATGATAAGCCCGGATCGGATATACAGGCACTCCAGCACAGAAAGATCCTTTGAGGCAGCATACCCTATAACATCGATATCGTCGTTAGGATCGCCTACAGCCTTCTGCTCCTCAAGTACTGTTTTTATTGCCGCAATACGGTCTCTCAGAAGTGCCGCCTCCTCGAATCTGAGTTCAGCAGACAGAGCATTCATCATGGATTCAAACTCCGACAAGACTTTTTTTCCCTTTCCTCTCAGAAATGATACTAATTTATCGATGCTTTCTTTGTAGTCTTCTCTTGAGATATGTCCACAGCATGGTCCGGGGCACTTCCCTATCTGATAGTCGAGGCATGGCCTTCCCTTTGGACCACGTCCGCCAGGTTCATTTCCCGAGCATCGCCTTAACTGAAATGCCCTGTGGAGGTAGTCCAGGGTCTTGCGAGCCGAACCTACATCAGTAAATGGCCCAAAATACAGGCTCCCATCCTTTTTGAGATTCCTGCTGATCTCCAGTCTCGGGAAGTCTTCCTGAACAGTCAGGCGGAAATATGGATAACTCTTGTCATCCTTGAGATCCACGTTGAATCGGGGACGGAACCGCCTGATCATGGTTCTCTCAAGGAGCAGGGCTTCCTTTTCGGTGTCAGTCACGATGGTTTCAACCGATTGGATAGCGGAGACCAGCATCGCTGTCCTGCTCTCAAGCTTCCTCTGGAAGTATTGACGCACCCTCTTTTTCAGATTCTTGGCCTTGCCCGCGTATAAGACCTCATCTGAGTCATCCCTGAAGAGGTATACTCCAGGAGAAGCCGGCAACTGGGCCAGCATCTCAGCTCTTTTTCTTCCCATGACGCCTCTTTTTCCTTCTGGCCTTGCGTGAGACCTCTCTGACCGGCGCTCCCAACGATATCATCCGATCCTGAAGCTGCGTTATCCGATCCCTTATTTCAGCAGCTTTTTCAAACTCAAGCAGCTCGGCAGCTTCCAGCATTTCCTTTTGCAGTGAGTTGATCGTCTGGTCAAGGTCATTGAACGGTACATCATCTTCTCCGGTGGAAACCGTAAAATAGTCCGATTCCTCTATGGAGGAAAGTATATCGTGGATTTGGCTTTTTACGGACTCCGGTGTGATGTTGTGCTCAGCGTTATACCTCTCCTGAACTTCCCTTCTCCGGTGCGTCTCAGCAAGAGCTCTTTTGATGGACCCGGTCATCACATCTGCATATAGAATTGCCCTTGCGCTGACATTCCTCGCTGCCCTTCCTATGGTCTGTATCAGTGATGTCTCTGATCTCAGGAAACCCTCCCTGTCGGCATCCAATATCGCCACAAGGGAGACTTCCGGCAGGTCCAGCCCCTCCCTCAGCAGGTTAATCCCCACGAGGACATCGAACAGGCCCTTTCTCAGATCCCTTATTATCTGAACCCTCTCCAGAGTATTGATCTCGGAGTGAAGATATTTTACCCTTATTCCGAGGTCGTCGAGATAATCTGTCAGGTCCTCAGCCATCCTTTTTGTCAGGGTCGTTACCATTACCCTGTTTCCAGACGAAACCACCGTCTTGATCTCGGCGAGGAGGTCATCGATCTGGTTGGTGGCAGCCCTTACTTCTACAGCCGGGTCGATAAGGCCTGTTGGTCTTATTACCTGTTCCACTATTTCGCCACCGGTTTTTTCCAATTCGTAGGGCCCAGGTGTGGCAGAGACATAGATCCTGGGTCTGCTCACGGATTCAAACTCTGTAAAAGTCAGGGGCCGGTTGTCGAAGGCCGATGGCAAGCGGAATCCGTATTCCACAAGGTTCATTTTTCTGGACCGATCTCCATTATACATGGCCCTGACCTGAGGAATTGTCTGATGGCTCTCATCAAGGATGATAAGAGCGTCTTCGGGAAGATAATCAATGAGGGTAGGAGGAGACTCCCCTTCAGCCCTCCCCGTTAGATGCCTTGAGTAATTTTCTATCCCCTTACAGTACCCCACGAGCTGCATCATTTCGA
>DAOVVW010000042.1 GCA_030636965.1 Pseudomonadota bacterium
GACTTCGTAAAAAGTCATCAATGCGCCCATCAGGGGCGCCCGGATCAATGATTTGCATATTACCATCGCGCCCGAGCATGGGCGCCCGAATCCATAACCTTAATATATAGTTATGGATTCGTGAGGGAAGGGAAAACGACGCTTTTCACTTCCCGATGAGCAAAAAGCCGCTCACGGACTTATTGCGACAATAACAAAATCTTGTGAGGAAAGTGAAAATGACACTTTTCGCTTTCCGCGGAGTAAAAAGCCATGAATGGACTTTTTACGACCCTATCAATATTGATCGAGGAAACCATATGTTAGGCATCGGAATGCCTGAAATACTAATTATTCTGGTAGTTGCCCTTATCGTTATCGGACCCAAGCGTCTTCCTGAGCTGGCAAAGCACCTGGGCAAGGGCCTTGCGGAGTTCAAGAAAGCCGCTGACGACCTTCAGGAGTCTGTGAGGGTCGACCTTGAGACCGAGCGACACAAAGAGTTTGTCGAAAAGTATCCCCACCTGATCCCCGACTCCGAATCTGAAGAAGAATCAGAAGAGAAACCAGAAAAAGGCGATCAACCCAAACAGGCCCAGCTGTCTGATGGGGTCACTCCTGAGCCTCCTCCAGAAGAGGATCCGGAGATATCATACTCCCCTGAAGAGATCGAGGGGGGCGTGTTAGAAGACGAAGAACCGGATGCCTGATCATAAGCTTCCCTTCACAGCTCACCTCGAGGAGCTCCGGAAACGCTTCATCATTTGCTTCATTGCAATAGGAGTAGGCTTTCTCGCCTGTTACGCTTTTAAGGAAAAGCTCTTTGAGTTCATGGCCATACCCCTGCTGGGCTCCCTCCCGGAACATAACTCCTGGATGATCTTCACAGGTGTCTCCGAAGCATTCTTCACATACCTCAAGGTTTCTTTCCTTGGTGGCCTCTTTCTGGCTCTGCCTGTTGTTTTTTACCAGTTCTGGGCCTTTGTTGCTCCGGGACTCTACAAAAACGAGAAAATGGTAGCAGTTCCTTTTGTGATCTTCTCCACAGTATTTTTCGTCGCAGGATCATCTTTCGGATATTTCGTCGTATTTCCCTTTGGCTTCAAGTTTTTCATGGGTTTTGCCAGCGACGGTATTAGACCTTTCCCTTCTGTAAAGGAATATTTTTCTTTCGCCACGAAGCTGCTTCTTGCCTTCGGCCTTGTCTTCGAGCTGCCTGTAATATCCTATTTCCTTTCCAGAATTGGTCTATTGTCATATAAAACACTGGCTAAAAATCGACGATACGCTATTGTCATAGCATTCATCCTGTCCTCGGCCCTCACTCCGCCAGATGTGGCAACTCAGCTTATGATGGCCGGACCACTGGTAATTTTATTCGAGGTAAGCGTACAGGTAGCCCGAATTTTCGGCAAAAAACCACTCACTGATGAGGAAGGAAACCTTCGAAATGAAGAAGAACCTGGGGAGCCTGCTGGTTGATCAGAATATCATAACCATGCAGGTCCTGGAGGAGGCCCTCCAGAGACAGGTGATCTTCGGAGGACGGCTCGGCACAAATCTTATGGAAATGGGAGCCGTAAAAGAAGAAACCCTTCTCAAGGTCCTTGCATCCCAACACAACGTTCCCTTCGCAGAAAAGCACCATTTTGAAAACATACTCCAGGACGTCCTCGACTCTGTACCCCTGGAATTGATCGAGCAGCACCGTATAATCCCCCTGAAAAAGGAAAGAAACAAGATCGTTCTTGCAATGAGGGACCCGACCCGACTGGATGTTATTGACGAGGTTTCCTTCAGAACAGACAGCGTTATCAAGCCTGCCGTTGCGAGCGAACTCATGATCACTCAGGCCCTTGAGCGCTACTATAATCTAAAGAGAGAGGCTCGCTATATTTCAGTTACAACAACACCTGACTCGTTCGCCAGGGCCCCAGACACAATAACTGATCAGGTACATGATCTGGAAGTCCACGAATTGCTGGAAGAGGACGCCCTCACCATAGAAGATTTTTCAAAGTCCTTTATGGAGGTCTCAACCCGGGATGATGTGGCCCATGCAGTTATAAGTGGAAGCTTAAGAATCCTGGACGATGTTTTCATGTTTATACTCAAGGGACAGGAGGCCATGGGATGGATGTCCGGCGGTAAACTGGAGCCATCTGGAGATTTCGGCTCATGGAATCTCGTACTCGAGACCCACAGCATCCTGAACCTTATTCAGGAATCCAGATCAGTCGTCAGGGGATCCGGCATTGATCTGTACGCTACAAATTCATGGTTAAGGACCCTCTCGGAAACCCCTCCTGAGGAGATCACCGTTTGCCCACTTGTTCTGAGGAAGCACACAGTCTCGGCAATTGTGGGCTTTTCATGGGACAGAACACTTGAGGATGAGGAGCTTGAATATCTTGTGAGGCTGATGAGGAAAGCCTCAATTGCTTTCGAGATCCTCATTCTAAAAAGCAAAATATTGATGCTTTAGGGAAATTCTGATAGATTATTGAAGCTCTCCGAGCCGCGCGCCTAAGGGAAAGATCCTAGGGTCAGCGGCCGACGGGTTT
Source organism: Pseudomonadota bacterium (assembly GCA_030636965.1). Classification (GTDB taxonomy): domain Bacteria; phylum BMS3Abin14; class BMS3Abin14; order BMS3Abin14; family BMS3Abin14; genus SZUA-178. The sequence goes on from DAOVVW010000042.1 coordinate 2,544, forward strand.
ATCTGGAAACGGATGAGCCTCCCGTTTTTGGAAAGGAGAGGTCCATAAGTGGCCAGGCTCGCCAAAAGCGGGCCTTTTTTAATTTGATGACTTCGCAAAAAATCATCAAAGCGGCCATCTAAGGGCGCCCAAATCAATGACTTGCAGTGCAAGTTATTGATTTGTGAGGAAAGTGAAAATGACACTTTTCACTTTCCGAGGAGTAAAAAGCCATGGATGGACTTTTTACGACCATATCAAATTTGATATGAATTCGAATGCACTACTAGACAGCCAGGGAAGATCAGTCCGGTATATAAGGATATCGGTCACAGACCGATGTAACCTCAGATGCCAGTACTGCGTTCCGTCTGCGGACTTCGTTAACCTGGGCCACGACAGGATCCTGTCCTACGAGGAGATAGTGAGGATCGTCAGGATCTTCGCGCCGAGGGGCGTCACAAGCGTCAGGATAACCGGCGGAGAACCCCTGGTAAGGAAGCACCTGGAAAGGCTCGTCACCTCACTGTCCGAAATCCCTGAGATCAAGGACCTCAGCCTTACTACCAACGGTATTCTTCTGGGCAAGTCCGCCAGAGCCTTGAAATCAGCCGGACTGTCAAGGGTTAACATCAGCCTTGATACCTTGAAGCCGGAACGTTTCGAGTGGATAACCAATCAGAGTGAGGTCGCCGAAAAGACCAGCCTGGATGACGTCCTTGAGGGTCTGCGCGCGTCTCGGGAAGCGGGACTCGACCCTGTAAAGATAAATGTGATTCTCATGAGGGGCTTTAATGACGATGAACTTATGGATTTTGTGGCCCTGACCGAAGAAAACGAGTTTGAAGTCCGATTTATAGAATTCATGCCCATAGGACACAACGGTTTCTGGACCGCCGACCGCGTTATCACTGCCGACGAGACAATCAGCCGGCTCAATTCGTTCTGCGATGGACTCGAGTCTCTGGGTAAGGGCCGGGGAGCCGGCCCGGCCCGACGGTACAGATTCCCCGGCCATCGAGGCACCTTGGGGTTCATTACTCCCATATCATCTGAATTCTGTGTGGAGTGCAACCGCATCCGGCTTACTTCGGATGGCCACATTAGAACCTGTCTCTTTTCGGATGTCGAAACCGACCTGCTCGCAATGATGCGTAATGGCTGCACTGATGACCAGGTGGTTGCCGCTGTAGAAAAGGGCCTTACGGTTAAACCCAGGGGCCATAACATCTCAAAAACCGGACATCAGCCTACATGCGCCAGAACGATGTCGCATATTGGAGGTTGAGCAACAAAGACCGCGTCCAAGGTCCAATGTCCAACGTCCAAGGTTAATGAAACAGATAAAACCAAAAACCTGCAGCGCTTATCATCGAAAAACCTGAAAATGGCAACTCATTTAATATTCATCAGTACTCTTTATCAATGAATTATGAATTTTGTATGCTTACCGTTGGACATTGGACGTTGGGCGTTGGACTGTTCAACTGATTTCAGTTAATAATTGAAATCAGTTGAACACTAGGCAACGCCTAGCTTCTTCATAACCCTCAACATTCTACCCTCTACCGGATCGATCGCCCTTTCGGGGCAGATCTCCTGACAGCAGAAACAACTAATACAGACACTCCTGTCCACATCGCCACCGCCGCCATCGTGGAGAACAATGGCATTCACGGGGCAGATATCGGCACAGGCCCCACAGGTTATGCACCTTTCCGTATTTAGGACCGGATAGGCAGAAAGGGACTGCCTTATCCTTCCCTTGATGAAGGGGGGCAGGGAAAAATCAGCCTTTTTGGCTGTAACAGGAAGCCGGAAATTCCTTACTGCAGCTTCCTTTATGGATAGCCCGAAGGTGGTTATATGCTCCGGTAACGATCCCTCAATTCCCTGCTCCCGTGCGCGGGCAAGCATCATGAACATGTCAGGTCCAACCCCCAGGACCGAGGCAGTCACCTGGTCCAGAGCCATGGCCGAAGGTGACGCCACAATAAGGTGGGTCCACCTGGGGTCCCCCGATCCAGGCCCGTTTCCCTCCATGGCAAGGACGCCGTCCAGAATATTAAGGTCCGGCTTTACAACCCTGCTTATATCCAGCAGGAGATCGGCAAACCTGCTGTCATTCTTTGCCCTGAAATGCCATCCCGCCTTGGAAACCCCCACGACGGAACCGAAGAGGTTCTTGACAGCCAGCGTCAGGAGCATCAGCGTGTGCGTTTTGAGTTTTGGCAGATTGATAAGGACGTCAAACTTCCGGGGTTCGTCTGATATCTCAATGGACTTGAACACTGTTCCACCGGGGACAGGCACTGTAACAGGGTTCCTGAATGGAACCACACCTATCTCGAGATCTTCCACAACCTTATCAATCCCGGTTTTTGACAGGATCGAGGTAATAGAACCTAAGGCCGGGCTGTCTCCGAGAAAAACTTTTCCACCCGCTTCCTGAACCTCCATGGCCACTGCACGGACAATTTCCGGGTGGGTCGTTACCGCGACTTCGGGGGGTTTACCTATCAGCAGGTTGGGCTTTAGAAGAACTCTCTGACCCTGTTTCACAAAAGCCCCCATGCCGCCCATAGGTTCCAGGGATGCACGCACAGCAGACCATACCGCCTCAGGATCGTAACTCCCGCAGCGGATCAGGGAAACCGGTATGCTCACTATATCTCCAGTTCCCGGTCGAACCGGGTCAGATTCCTCACCTCGCCTTCAGCCGTTACAGCAACCACGTCCTCGATCCTCACACCGCCGATCCTGTTGTCGTACAGACCGGGTTCAATGGTTATTACATCACCGGGCCTGAGCTCGTCTTCGTCAGGTGAGACTGAAGGCGCTTCGTGGACGTCCAGGCCAAGACCATGTCCCGTGCTGTGCAGAAAGCCCCTTTTTAGAACCTTCCCCGGAGCGCCAGCTACCCTGTAACCCCTTGCCTGAAAGACATCGCACACCGCCCTGTGAATGTCCGCAAGCAAAACACCGGGCTTGAGTCTTTTCAGGGCGATATCCTGAGCCTGTGCCACCGCGCTGTGCATATCCTTCACAGCATCGGAGGCCGACCCCACGACAAATGTGCGTGACATATCGGAGTGGTATCGAGTAATGCGATCCCTCGGAAAAAGGTCAATAACAATTGGCACACCCGCACTGATCGTGCCGAGTCCCCGATTGTGGGGGGCGGCAGCCGCTCTCCCTGGAGCGACAATGGAGTCCACACAGTCAAGTCCCCTTTCAAGGAGGAAAAGTTCGATCAAAGACCTGAGTTTTTCGGCAACCAGGTCGCTTCCTTCGTGTTGAAGAATCCCCTTCCTGACAGGACAGCCGGCCAGAAGGGAGCGGGCCATCGTCATCGCTCCTTCGGTTTTCCTCTGCACGCTTTCTATGTACCCTATCTCCTCCGCTGACTTGGCCCTCCGACGCTCTTTAACGGATTTACTGTCCACCTCAATGTAAATGCCTTCATTCTCCATATATCTCGCGAGGCCCACAGGAAAAGAGGGCAGAACACGGATATGATCCGCACCATGTTTTTTCAGAAATTCTATGGCAGCAGACCCTATCCCGCCGCTTTTATTTTTACCCCTTATCAGAAGATCTAGCTCGTCGCATTTGGACTCCTTTTTCGCCCGTCCATATTCCATGGCCGAGACGGCAGCTATCGTCCTGCCCCCCGGTAATTCCAGAACCGCGAAGGGATCGGGACAGAGAAATCCGGTGAGATAGTACTGGTCAGAGTCCGTGTAGCTTTGGGCAAAGTGGAATAGTGGGAGTTGTGCTGGCATGGTTGAAGTTTAACCGAAGGTAGTTGCGGCTACAATAAAAGATTAGGATTTCTTTTTGAAACCTGGAACCCGCTTAAAGCGTATCTAAATCCATAGGAACCCCCTTCGAGGGGTCGAGGGACAGGACAATAGCATCAACAGAACACCTTGATCCGCACACGCCACAGCCGAAGCACCTGTCTTTATCAACTGCTGCTGCCCCGTTCATCTCGATCGCATCGAAGGAGCACGATTCGAGACACAGACCGCATGCATCGCAGGCGTCGGCATCTACGCTGGCCACATATCCCGATGGCAGAAGGTATCGGGCCGAGAAATCCGAATCTCTCATGGCCTTTATCCCCATGCAGCAGCACGAGCAGCAGTTGCAGATTGCGTAGAACCGGCCACCCATGGCGTCCTTGAACCATGCTGTGTGGACCCAACCTAATGATTCGGTCTTGGCCAGAACATTGAGAGCCTCTTTTCTGGTGAGGGCTCTCGCCCCCGATGTGCCATGCTCCAGCACAAAGTCGGTGTACGGACTACCTATAATCAGGCACACTTCCCTTGGCGTGCAGGCACCCTCACCCTTAGTTTCTCTGCACGGACAGCGGATGGCAACTATGGAACCAGGATTTTCAATTACTATCCTGTTGGCAATGTCAAAGGGGATCACCCTCTCGGGATTTTTTATC
>DAOVVW010000164.1 GCA_030636965.1 Pseudomonadota bacterium
GTTATTCCTTGCGGGGCTTATAATATCATCTAGCTTATCGACTGCAAAAACATTTTTATTTTCTTCATATTCGACATTATCTTTTTCTGTTTCTTCTTTACTCATTTATACTCACTTTTTAAATATGACTTGTCAGTTGAAAGTGTATGGTCGTAAAGGTCACCGGGACTGAGGGGTCCGAAGTTTGCCCCTGATTGCCTCTTTCTGGAAACGACGTAATATTTGCCTGGTGGAAGATCAAGTTTGTATGTCCCGTCAGCAGCCGATCCGCGGCTTATATGATCCGTAATTCCCACTATTCCCAGGGCCGCGGCCCTTGCTTCCGGATTTCCCACATATCCATAGATGTATGTCTTCTCAAGTGGTTCACCTGATTTATGGTGCACAACCGTACCGTAAATGCCGGATTTCTTTATCTTCTTTTCTTTGGCTTCAGCATCAGGTGAGTTAATAAGAAAGACAATACATGTAAATAGCAGGAAAGTTATACAAACCGGTAACCACTTGAATCCTGATTTCCCCATGGCCGCTTCTCCTTCAGTCCGGACACTACTTAAGGAACTACCCGGGATGGTATTTCTTATATCATACAGTACTGCTTTCACTCCTCTTTTACAAATCACCCTATTTAAAAATAGGGAGATTGAGCACCCACTCTATTTCAAAAAGTTCCCCCGCGGTTCCCAGACCCAGGAGAAGGACATAAAGTACCAGGATCCCGAGAAGGAGGTTCTCCCTGTTCCTGGATAACCAGCTATCCCCCGGGATCTGTGACTCCGTATCGGACTTTAGGGCTGGTTCTTCATCCTCCTGAATTTCCTCGGACGCTAAGCTCCCGGCAAACTGCTCTATCTCGGTTTCAACCGGCTCCTCAGCTGAAAAGCTCTCTTCGACCTCCGATTCAGCCGCATCAATAGATTCGGAAAAAGTTTGCTGGTCTTCTCTAAGAGCCCTTCTCTTTTTTTTGTCTTTTCTGCGCCTGGACATTCATACCACCCACTGAATTAAGTGTGAACCTCTTGTAACTATATCATCTGCCAAGTTTCTGTTCCAGTTTAACGAGAGCTTCCCTGCCCGTCCTTGTGTTCTTCGCTTTCACGTAGCTCCTGAGACCGGGCTTAGCTGTCATGTTCCCGATTTCAGCCAGGATCAAGGCAACCTGGTCCTTTAGAGCCCGAGCATCCAGGGGGGAAAGAAGAACCTCAAGCAATGCGGTAACGGCAGAGTCTCCCATCATCAGAACAGCGTCTCTCGCCTCTTCTCCAAGCCCGGGGAGGAGCAGCTTACCCACAAGAAGGGGTACAGCCGTTTCGTCCCCGTATTCACCTAAAAAACGTATGGCATCAACTTTTTTCTTCCCGAACTCCAGTTCATCCGCCCACCCGACAAACTCCTGAATACGTTCCCTGGCCTCCGATGCAAGTGAACTTCGGGGGTACTGTGCGAGAAATTCCTGATAGGCGTAAACCCTATCCGTTTTTCTCGCCTGGAGAAACAGCCTTGCCTCGTCCATTCCAGTCAGATAGCTGTTCCCGGGATACTCCTGAAAATATTTGAGGAAAGATTCTTCAGTACCCAACTCCCTGGCCTGCAGGAAGGCCAGCTTCTCTTCGCTTGACAGGGCCAGATTAATATACCGGTTGGCAGGATACTTTTCCCGAAAGCTCCTGTACGCTTGAAGCGTGTTTTTGGCATGGGCACGTTCAAAGCGGATCTTGTCGATTGCGTCATGGGCGTGATCCCTGTACCTGCTATCAGGATATTTCTCGATGAACTTCATTAGCTGTGGCTCGCTTTCAAGCCCACGGGCCCTGTTGTACTCGTAAGTTTCGACGGGAACTATCCGCATTCCTCCCTTTATCCTGTTCAGCCTGTCAGACGGCAGAGGACGGGAGTAGGACGTGTCGGCAAATACCTCCGAGACCACCACTGTTTCGATGAGGTCACCGGAATCGTCCAGAATGACCCATTCCTCTCCTGGTATGACGCCACTGGTCTTCCCAACGTCCAGCACTACCTTTCCCGATTGGAGACTTACGTGATGCACAACCAGGTCGGCCCGTGGGGAAGATACAGGTATAAGTAACATCGCAAGGACGAGCAGCTTTGTCCGTCTGCCTGTTTTCGTCCTGTCATCCATACCGGGGCCACGGGCGCTCTCGGGAACGAGACGATTGGAGATCAGAGGTTGAGCGACAAGACCAATAGCAAGGCAGGCCGCAAAGGTCCAGCGTCCCCCCAGAACCCATGTACACAATCCCGCACCAACAGCTGAAGTAAGGACAAGCGCAAAGATGAATTCGAAAAGAAGGAAGAAAACACCGCACACAGCCCCTGCAAGGAGCTCCATTCCTCCCAGCCTGACAGGGCCTGTCAACGCCTGCATAATATCGCCGCCTGTCCATACGGCAGCGATCACCCTGTAGAGAAAGGCGCCCGTCCCCAGTCCGCCGAGGAATGCCAATGGTCTTCTGAAACGTGTTGCCAGGAAAATACCGATAAGGACAAAAAGTATTATTATCAGGATGCCGGCAATTCCGGGCCTCTCAGAAAGACCCGGCAGCTTCAGCAGTGGTTTCCTCGCCGAAACAGCGACTATCAGGCCCACCGCCGCGCCCAGAACCAGATAGAAATACCTGTATGCGGTGACACCGAAAGCCAGAAAAAATACTCCTGCAAGAAGGACCGCAATATTCAGCGATTCCATCGTTCCTAGGCCTCCGGATCGACCACAAAGAGGGAACCCGGCTGAGGGTGCCTTTTTCTGGCCTCAACTCCCCCGGCTGACGCACTTTCAATGAGGGCAATGTGGGACGAAGCTTCAGACATTCCTGATCCGCGGTGCCCAAAAGGTCATCTGGGAATCGTCCTCGTCGCGGGGAAGGGCAACAGGATAATCCCCGGAGAAGCACGCATCACAGAATTCACAGATATCATCAGGAGAATCCCATCCCAGGGCTTTGTACATCCCGTCCATACTCAGATATCCCAGAGAATCAGCTGTTATATAGTCATGGATCTCTTCAACCTCGTGGCTCGCTGCGATAAGCTCCTGGTGAGTAGGTGTGTCGATCCCGTAAAAACATGGATTTACTGTTGGTGGTGAGCTGACCCTCATGTGAACTTCAGATGCTCCTGAATCTCTCACCATCTTCACGATCTTGCGGCTCGTTGTACCCCTCACGATGGAATCGTCTATCAGCACAACTCTCTTACCCTTGAACGTCTCCCGGCAGGGATTGAGTTTCAGCTTGACTCCGAAGTGCCGGATCGACGAGGAGGGCTCGATAAAGGTACGCCCGATGTAGTGGTTTCTTACAAGCCCCATCTCTATGGGAAGTCCTGCTTGCTCGGCGAAACCGAAAGCTGCCGGCACCCCTGAGTCCGGCACAGGTATCACAACGTCAGCTTCCACGGGAGCTTCCATAGCCAGCTGTCGTCCCAGCTCCTTTCGTGCCTGGTAGATACTCTTGCCGTTTATGAAGCTGTCGGGCCTGGCAAAGTAAATGAACTCGAATATGCAGGGAGCAGCTTTCATCTTGGGGAAGGGAAAGAAGGTGCTGATGCCCCCTTCATCGACTACTACAACCTCGCCGGGTTCCACATCCCGGTAGAAGTCTGCTTCGATAAGATCCAGCGCGCATGTCTCGGAACTGAAGATAAAGGAGTCCCCCAGGCGTCCTATCGAAAGGGGCCTGAAGCCCCGCGGATCTCTGACGGCGATAATACACTTTTCCGTCAGCAACAATAGAGAATATGCACCCCTTATCTGGTGAAGGGCTTCAACAACCCTCTCCACAAGATCTGTCGCCTTTGACCTGGCTATCAGGTGTATGAGGACTTCGGTATCGGAGGATTTCTGGAAGATCGCTCCTGCCTCCTCAAGTTTCTTACTCAGCTCCATGGCGTTAACCAGATTGCCGTTATGTGCTACGGCAAGTCCTCCACGGGAATAGGTTACTGCAATGGGCTGAATATTTTCAGGTATGCTCTCACCTGATGTGGTATTGCGGTTTAGCCTTTTGGTATCAGCACCCGGAATCTTCTCCA
>DAOVVW010000044.1 GCA_030636965.1 Pseudomonadota bacterium
AGAGCCATGGTTCTCAAGTTCCTTGGCAATACAAAAGAAGCGCTGATATCGGCTGAGCTTGCCATGGCTCTCACGCCGGACCACGATGTGGCTATGAGGCAACACCTGGAAAAACTCATTGAGGAATTAGAAAGTTCATTAATTGAGTAATAGTTGGTGACTTCGTAAAAAGTCATCAACGCGCCCGAATCCATAACCTTAATATATAGTTATGGACTCGTAAAAAGCGCGACAGCGACTTTTTGAGAGGGACTCATAAGCTCGGGGGGATGTTTCAGAGTTGCAGGTACCACTGCACAGACTATGGAAAAGGAACTTAAAGAGTACATAGACCGATTAAGTCTATCCTATGAGGACCGTTTTATAGGTTCTGCGGGACACAGAAAAACCTATTCCTATCTGGTTGATCGATTGAGATCCTGGGGGCTGTGGGTTAGAACACAGTCGTTTCACGTGGATATAACAGTTCCCCGGAACTGGTTATTGGAGATAGACTTCGGAAAGGGTTTTGAAGAGGTAGATGCTTTACCCGGGATCGGTTCCCCGACAGTTAAGGGAGTCGAGGCCCAGATCGTGCCGGTGGGATACGCTCGCAGCGAGGACTATGTTTCGGGATATGAATTTTCGGGGAAGGTTCACCTTGCAAAGCTCTGGAAGAGCCACGAAACCACCAAGGTAACGGAAGCGGCCCTCAAGGGTGCTCCCGCACTCCTCTGGTACAATGAACATTTTGATGAGCTCTACTCTGGAGCCTGCGATTACAGTCAGGCTCCCATACCGGGGATCTCCATCAGAAAGACCATAGCTGAAAAGCTCCTCGAGGCCGGCGGCGGCAGGGCGAGGATCTCCGTCAGATCAAAACGGCGGAGGATTCGATGCAGAAATATTATCGCTGGACACGGACAGGAGGATGGCAGGCATGCCATTTTAACCTCCCATTATGATACAAGACCCCGGACTCCGGGTGCTTCCGATGACGCATCGGGTGTCAGTGTCATGCTGGCATTTATCAGGAACGGACTGTGGAAAGACCTTCCTTTCGATGTCAGGTTTTTTTTCGCTGATTGTGAGGAGGAAGGTTGTGTAGGAGCGCACACGCTGGCCTCGGACCTCCACCGCAAGAATCTCCTTAAGGACGTTTCCTGTGTGGTGAATCTTGATGCTGTCGGCTGGCCAAACTTGTGTCTGATCACTGGAGACAGGGAGGCTGTACTTGATGAGGAACTTGCTCACACCGCTGCTGAAGTCATGAGTAACCTCGGCTACACACCTGAAAGGATCCGCTCCAGGACCGGTAAGAGCAATCATACTCCCTTTGCTCTACTGGGAGTGAAGTCCCTCTGGATATCCGATTATCCCAACTATGTCAGACATTCCGTCCTGGACAACGCCTTCAACATCGATTATCCAACCATGAATCTGGTAACCTGTGCCCTGCCGCGAATATTCTCGGAGTTGGCTTGATATGTTTCCGGTAAAGAACTCAACAATACCCAGGCTGTTGCTGAGGTTCGGCTTTGGAGCGGTAGTCCTCATATGGAGTCTTTTCCGAGATGGAGATCCTCAGGCTGTGGCCGTGCGGGTTCTTGTTCTTTCCTTTGCCGTGTATTCCGGTGCGGTTTTCTTCCGGGAAAGGTCCCATGGCCTGACACCAGTCCTGCGGGGTATTTCGGCTTTTGTGGATATACTATTTGTTGGACTTCTCGTTTTCCTGACCGGAGGCGTACGCAGTGATTTTTATCTGCTTCTCTACCTGATCATCGCCCTGGATTCACCCTTCGCAACCTGGATCCAGGTCCTCATGGTCCCATCTGCAGGGACGGCTGTGTATATCCTCTCCATTATGACGACCATTAATGAGGCGTACTGGTTCGACATAGCGATTCGCGTCAGCTTGCTCTGGCTCCTGGCGCCACTCCTCAAGATAGTATCGGAAAGACCAGTGGGTGAGCGTGAGCGTGCCCGGAAACTGACATCTGAACTTTCCGAAACCCACGATCAGGTCAAACGCTATACCGCCGCACTTGAAAAGGCTAATGCCGAAAAGGATTTGGTACTTTCCGAGATCACCCTCCTTCACCAGTTCGGGACACTTATCAGATCCTTTCGAGATTACGAAAAAGTCTACGATGCGGTCCTTTCCTACGCTCACAAAGTGAGCGAGGCTCCATGGATATTCTTTGAGCACTGGACCAGGAGCGGTGAAGATGTTCATAAGGAAGTGCGTTACCTTGGCGATCCGGACCCGATTGCCAGACAGTTTGTTGAGGAATACGCCCTGACGGAACAACCGGATGACGGCAGTTCCTCCAGGATAGATATGGGAGACGGTAAAGAGGCTTTGGCTGTAAGATTTTCCAGACACGGCGAGGAAGGAGCAGCTCTGGCCCTGACGCTGATATTCCCCCCCGGAACCCACAGTACGGATGAACATCAGATTGGCACGCTTTCTGCTTTATCAGACAGTGTGGAGATGGAACTGGAATTGATAAGGCTTCAGATGAACCTGGAAGCTGTAAATGCCGAGCTCACCGAGAGCAACAGGGTCCTTGTAAGGCTTCATGAGCTGAAAAATGAACTGTCCGGTGCCTTCCTTCTTGATGGACAGATGGATCAGGTTATCCACAGGATACAGGAGATAATGGCAAAGGAACTTTTCGAGCTTGACCGCCTCAACCTTTTTTTACCCGATGAAAAGGGGGAACTGCTCCAGTGCCGTACCTCAGTGGGGATCGGGGATTACCCCATCGAGGATATCAGGGTTCCCACAGATGAACGCGGTGGGGCGATCTCACTGGCTTATAGAACCGCCGAGACGATATTTTTCGATGGGAAGTCGGCGGTTCCCGCAGAGTTCAGGATAGCCCACCCTTACTCCGAGATCCCGGCCGTCAGATCCAGGATCTTCGTTAATGTTCCACTGATCGATCATGAGGGGAAGGTCCTCGGTGTAATTGGGGGGGACAGAAAGAAAACGCACCGTCCGATCTCACCGGAGACTGTAACAATGCTGGAGTATTTTGCAGGGCACGTGGCGATGGTGCTGACACTTCAAAATAGATCTGGTGATAATTGAATGCGGCTCTCGCTCCCCTTGGCAAGCTCGGGTTCTGAGCCCTCGAAAGGAAGACAGAAGTCAGGAGTCAGAATTCAGTAGTCAGAAGTAAAATGTAAATTCTGGATTCTGGATTCTGTATTCTGTATTCTAAACTTAAATACTTGAAATTTGAAACTGTTAAAAAGATAAACATGAAACATGAAACTGCTATGAAAAATAACCAACCAGAATGGGAATTAGATGAAACCGGAACTTAAAGAAAACGAAAACTTCGAAGGGGTGTTTTTGCTGAAGGATATCTCGGAATCCAGGACCAGAGCTGGCAAGCCTTACCTTGCACTGGTGCTTGGCAACTCGGAATCGGATTATGTGGCGAGAATGTGGGATATGGAGATGAAGTCCTTGCCTTCTCTGGACCAGGGTGATGCCGTCAACGTAAAAGGAACAACGGTGCTCTACCAGGACCAGATCCAGTTGAAAGTGGATTCTATTGCACGTGAAACGGGAAGTGTCGACTCCCGCAGGCTCTATCCATCTTCAAGCTACTCGGAAGACCAGTTGAGGTCGGAATTCAACCGGAAGATAGATAAGATAAGTGACTCAGATCTTGGATCCCTCATGAGTGTGGTGGAAAAAGACGGGGATTTCATGAACAGGTTCTTTACTTCTCCGGCGGCCGTCACCATGCATCATGCAAGTATCGGAGGTCTTGCGGAGCATACCCTTGGTGTTTGCACCATTGCCGAATCAGTTGCCGATGCTTATCCGTGGCTAAGGCGGGATATCATCATCGCGGGCAGCCTGCTGCACGACATCGGCAAAGTCCAGGAATATGAAGTCGGCAGCTCCTTTGAAGTTACCATCCATGGACAACTGCTGGGACACATCACCATAGGTTATGCCATGCTGGAAAAATGGATCAGTGAGGTCCCGGATTTTCCCGCTGGACTTGCCCTCGAGGTGAAGCACATCATTCTTAGCCATCATGGTCAACTGGAGTACGGTTCTCCCAAGGCTCCAGTCATACCGGAGGCGATGGTGGTCCACTTTGCTGACGATCTTGACGCCAAACTGGATATGCTGCGCACTGCACAAGCTACTGCCGGCAAGGAGGGCAGGGAAGTTGCCGGTAGTTACGTAAGGGGGCTCGGCAGGTTCTTCTTTTTTCCGGGAGATGGAGGTGCTGAAGAAGGGGAACCAGCCTCCGGGACCGGGGCCGATGACAAGGATGATCAGGGGAAGCTCTTTTAAGAATGAAAGGGAGAGTATTTACAATTGTGCCGGCAGCTGGCTCAGCCCTCAGGATGGGTCTGGGATATAGCAAGGCATATCTGGACATCCTGGGCGTACCTCTACTTGCAAGGACCTTGAGGTCGCTCCTGGAAAGTCCGCTTCTAGACAGTATCCTCACAGCTGTTCGTCCGGGAGAGACCGAACTGTGCCAGAAACAGATCCTGGATAAATTTGATCTGGCCGACAAAGTTGATGTGATGGCCGGGGGTGATGAGAGACAGCACACTGTGGCTTCCATGCTCTCGAGGATCACCCCGGACCGGGATCTCATCCTGATCCATGACGGGGCCAGGCCCTTTGTGACCCCCCACCTGGTAAAGGAAGTCCTCGAAGCGGCGGCCAAATGGGGTGCGGCCGTATCGGCAGTACCCGTTGGCGATACTGTTAAGCTTTCGGAGGATAATGGCCAGACGGTGGCGTCGACACTGGACAGGGACAAAATGTTCCTTGCACAGACCCCTCAGGCGTTCCAGAGAGAGGTGCTTGTGGCCGCTCACAAGAGAGCCCGGAAGGCTGACTTCATAGGTACGGACGACGCTTCGATCGTTGAGTGGACAGGACATTCGGTGAGGATAGTAAAGGGAGATCACAGGAATCTGAAGATCACCACCCTGGAGGATCTGGAGCAGTGCAGGTGGATAATTAATAGTAAGAATAGTTGATAGTTGTTAGTTGTTGGTTGTTAGTAAAATAATTATCAAGTCATATGTCACTATCAACTAACAACTTGCAACTAACAACTTAATCGGAGCATTAATGTGAGCGACATTCCATTCAGAGTAGGCATCGGCTACGATACCCACCGCCTTGAAGATGACAGGCCATTAATACTGGGCGGCGTCAAAATAGACCACGAAAGGGGGCTTGCGGGCCACTCCGACGCCGACGTGGTCGTCCATGCACTGATGGATGCCCTGCTTGGAGCGGCGGGCCTGGGGGACATCGGTTCCCATTTCCCGGATACGGATGAATCCTACAAGGGTGCGGACAGTGTTGCTCTGCTAAAAGAGGTGATTGAGCTGCTGTCTCAACAGGGCTGGAAAGTTTCCAATGCCGATGTCACACTCCTTGCGGAAAAACCTGTGGTGGCACCGCATATTGAGGATATGGTAAGGAATATCGAAAATGCCGGACTGGGTAGTGGAGCGGTAAATATTAAAGCTACTCGCGGTGAAGGAATGGGGTTTGTCGGGCGTGAAGAAGGTATGGCCTCACTCGCAGTAGTATTAATTACAAAAATTCGCGGCGAGTGAAGGCCAATTGGAGTTGATAGTTGTTAGTTGTTAGTGAGTTCACAAAAATGTTGTTATGTTTTGCAACTATCAACTAACCACTAACAACCAACAACTGGATCTGGAGTATAAATGACATTACGAGTCTACAACACACTTAGCGGTAAAAAAGAGGAATTCATACCAATAGACCCCCCAAAAGTGGGTCTGTACGCCTGCGGCGTTACGGTCTACGACTACTGCCACATAGGGCATGCAAGATCGGCGGTGGCCTTCGATGTCATCAGGAGATATCTGGAGTTCTCTGGCTACGAGGTAACATACGTGAGGAACTACACAGATATTGACGACAAAATAATCGCTAAAAGTCTGGAGGAGAACAGGGACTGGGGGGAGATCGCCGAAACATATATTCGCGTGCACGATGAGGATATGGATGCTTTGGGGATATTAAGAGCCCATGAAGAACCCCGCGCAACGGACTACATCCCCCAGATCATCGAAACAGTTAACACTCTCGTTGATAAGGAGTTTGCCTACGATATCGATGGGGACGTGTATTATGAGGTAGGCAAATTCGAGCCTTACGGCAAGCTCTCGGGACGCAAACCGGACGAACTGAAGGCTGGAGCGCGCATCGAAGTGGACGAGAGGAAAAGAGACCCCCTGGATTTTGCCCTGTGGAAAAGATCGAAACCCGGAGAGCCCATGTGGGAGAGCCCCTGGGGCGATGGTCGTCCTGGATGGCATATAGAGTGTTCGGCCATGTCCATGGCTCTGCTGGGCCAGTCCTTTGATATCCACGGCGGGGGCAAGGATCTGATATTTCCCCATCATGAGAACGAGATCGCACAGTCGGAGGCGGCCAACGACAAGCCCTTTGCAAAATACTGGATACACAACGGCTTTGTTAATATCGACAACGAGAAGATGTCCAAGTCCCTGGGCAACTTCTTCACTATCAGAGAAGTATTGGAAAAATATCCGGCAGAAGTGATCCGTCTTTTCCTTCTGTCCACACATTACCGAAGCCCTCTGGACTTTTCCGATTTTCACATGGATGAGGCGCGGGTCAGGTATGAGCGATTCATGAACCTCTTTGTCCGTGTAGCCAGGGCCGGGACATTGGACCGGGATGTTGATAATGATGAAGGCGAATCGCTCAGATACTTGACAGAAAATGCCAGGCCCGCATTTGTCGAGGCCATGGATGACGACTTCAATACGGCGGCGGCGCTGGGACACCTGTTCTCGGCTCTGCCGGTTCTCAACGCAGTCCTGGATCGGGCCGACGCTTCCGACGGGACAGTCAGCGAAGGCTGGCGCGAAGGGGTAGACGGTTTCTTTA
>DAOVVW010000083.1 GCA_030636965.1 Pseudomonadota bacterium
AGGGAAAAATCGGTAGCGGGGCAGCAGAGAGCCATTGCGGAGAAGGAGAAGGAGTATCTCAAACTCTTTGACGAGCAGAAGGAAAAACTGGAATCCATCTCTTCCATGACAGCACAGCAGGCCAAAGAGGAACTTAAGGCCATGATGGTGGAAGAAGCACGTATTGATTCCGCAAAGACCATCATGCGCATTGAGGAGGAGGCCAGGGAAACAGCCGACAAGAAGGCAAAAGAGATCATAAGCCTGGCGGTTCAGCGATATTCGGGAGATTACGTTGCCGAAAAGACGGTGACAGTGGTTTCTCTGCCCAATGACGAGATGAAGGGCAGGATAATCGGGAGAGAGGGCAGGAACATCAGATCCTTTGAGAGTGCCACCGGGGTTGATCTTATAGTGGATGACACGCCGGAAGCTGTGGTTTTGTCGGTATTCGACCCGATCCGGAGAGAGATTGCCAGGATTGCGCTGGAAAGGCTTGTGGCCGATGGAAGGATCCACCCCGCAAGAATTGAAGAAGTGGTCAAGAAAGTCGGACGGGAAATGGAGACCACCCTTAAGGAAGAAGGGGAAAAGGCCGCTTTTGATGTAAGTGTGCATGGAATCCATCCGGAGCTTATAAGGCTCATGGGCAGGCTCAAGTACAGGACGAGTTATGCCCAGAATGTAATGTCTCACTCCCTTGAAGTTGCTTTTCTGTGCGGGATCATCGCCGGAGAGCTCGGGCTGGATATCAAGGATGCCAAGAGAATTGGTTTCCTCCACGATGTGGGCAAAGCTGTGGACCATGAAGTGGAAGGGTCTCACGCCCTCATCGGAGCTGAGCTCGCAAAGAAGTACGGCGAATCACAGAAGATCGTGAACGCCCTCGCCGCCCACCACGACGAGGTGAAATCCGGCTCGATCGAGGCGATAATCGTTCAGGCCGCCGACGCGCTTTCGGCCGCAAGGCCGGGGGCACGGCGGGAGATGCTCGAGACCTATATTAAGCGCCTCGATGATCTTGAGCGGATCGCAAAATCGTTCAAAGGTGTCGACAAGAGTTACGCGATACAGGCTGGCAGGGAAGTGAGGATAATGGTGGAATCCGAAGAGGTCTCAGATGAGCGGGCTTCAGTTCTGGCAAGGGAGATCGCCCAGCAGATTGAAAAGGAACTGGCTTTCCCGGGACAGATCAGGGTAACCGTGATCAGGGAAACGAGGGCGGTGGATTACGCCAAGTAATGAGACGATGACTTACCTAGCCCAACGCCCAATGACCAAGGACCAATGTATAGACACGTTGGTCGTTGGTCTTTGGTCTTTGGTCGCGCACAGTAACTTTTCAATGTGTAGCCCCAAAACGAGAGATAAATGACCAAAGGCACAGTGGATAATTCAATCAAGATACTATTCATAGGCGACGTCGTCGGCAAGCCGGGGCGCGTAGCCGTTAGAGAGCTCCTGGACGGGTTGATCGACTCGTATAAGATCGATCTTGTGGTTGCAAATGCAGAGAACGTTGCCGGTGGCTTCGGAGTCACGGCACGGACGGTATCCGAACTTTTCGATTATGGAGTGCATGTCCTGACAACGGGTAATCACGTCTGGGATAAAAAGGAAGCTGAGCCCCTTCTGAATGAGGTGGAAAATCTCCTGAGGCCTGCAAATTATCCCCCGGCTGCCCCGGGGTCAGGGTTCTGTACCGTATCTACGCCGGGCGGAGTCGATGTTGCTGTGGTAAATCTCTCCGGGCGAGTATTCATGGAGTGCGTGGACTGTCCCTTCAGGACTGCGGACTCGGTCCTTGAAAAGATCGAAGGGTCGACATCATGTGTTATCGTGGATTTTCACGCTGAGGCAACTTCGGAAAAGAGGGCGATGTCTCTTTACCTTGACGGCAGGGTCAGCGCTGTGTTGGGAACTCATACCCATATCGCCACCGCTGATGAGAGGATCCTCCCTGGCGGGACAGCATACATTACTGACCTGGGAATGACGGGGAACGAAGATGGCAGCGTCATAGGCATCAATTATGAGGCCGCTAAAAAGAGATTTCTGTCCCATATACCCACCCGTTTTGACCTGGCAAAGGGGATTCCGGTTCTGAATGGTGCCGTCCTGACTATCGATGCGGATTCCGGCAGGGCGGAATCCATCGAACGCATATCAAGGTCTCTTGACCGATCAGTCTCCCCCTGAGGCCGAGGAATGGGCAGGCCCGGTCCACTTACCGTAACTGAACTCACTCAGATGATCGCGTCCACCCTGGATGCGGCCTTTCCACCCCTCTGGGTGGAGGGTGAATTGGCTGATGTATCAACTTCCACGAGCGGTCATGTCTACTTCAACCTGAGGGATGGATCATCCCAACTGAAGGCTGTTATGTTCCGCCGGACTGCTGCCAGACTCCCATTCACACCTGAAAACGGCTCACATGTCCTTGTTTCAGGCAAGCTATCTGTCTATGAACCCAGGGGTGAATATCAGATCGTGGTTGAGGAGATGGAGCCCAGGGGTATTGGTGCTCTCCAGGCTGCGATCCAGAAGCTATATGAGAGGCTGTCAGAAGAAGGGCTATTCGATCAGGAACGGAAAATTCCCCTGCCTCCTTTCCCCTCCGCAGTTGGTATTGTCACCTCAAGCACCGGGGCGGCGATCAGGGATATACAGAAGGTATTAAGGGAGAGGGAAGCCGGGATGAGGGTGGTTCTTTCCCCGGCCCTGGTTCAGGGTGAAAACGCACCCCAATCCATTGTTGACGCCATACGTTTGCTGGAGGACCATGGCGATGTGGACCTGATCATAATAGGAAGGGGTGGTGGCTCCTTCGAGGATCTACTGGCATTTTCCGATGAGGGTGTGGTGAGGGCCGTTGCCGGGTGTCTGATACCGACTGTCTCCGCCGTCGGACACGAGATCGATACAGTCCTGACGGATATGGCGGCTGATGTCAGGGCGCCCACTCCCTCTGCGGCCGCCCAGATAGTGGCAAAAAGCAGACCAGAGGTCGAAGCGACATTGAGGCATCTCATGTCAGGGTTGGTCTCCTCCGCCCGATGGAAGATCGAAAACGCGCGGATGATGCTTTTGGCGGCTCAATCCGGGCTGGTGCCTCCGCAGCACAGTCTCCAGAGGGCCAGGATGAGACTGGATGAACTGGGGTTCAGGATGCAGAACCGCGTTAGAACAACCCTGTCGGAAAGAGGGTCGCACCTTTCCAGACTGGACGGTCTCCTCGCATCCATGGGCCCGGAATCTGTCTTGAAGAGGGGATATGCTATTATACTGAAGCAAGAAGATGGCGCAGTACGCGGGTCCGAAGATGTTTAGGTTAGTGAGAGCCTTTCAGCAAGGCTGGCGGAAGGAGCGATTAGCGTTCAGGTGACGGATGCTGATAAATAATGTGTGATGAGTGATGAGTGATTAGTAATTGGTTATTGGTGAAAACAGGCTATAGGCGCTGGGCGCTTATATCGTCCAACGTCCAATGTCCAACGCCCAACGTGAACACGAACCAAAAACGAACAACTCTAATGATTCAATTTCTAATGTCTAATACTCTAATTTCTAATGCTCTAATTTCCAATCTCCATTCTCCAATTTCGACTCTCGAATTTCAAAAAAAAAGCCCGGGAATCTCCCGGGCTTTTTTGCAATATGTGAAACGACTATTAATACATTCCAGGTACACCTGCAGGTGGCATTCCACCACCCATGGGCTCTTTATCTTCGGCTTTTTCCACGACGCTTGCTTCAGTCGTCAGGAGAAGGCCTGCGATGGAGCCGGCGTTCTGGAGGGCAGACCTGGCAACCTTGGTAGGATCGATTATGCCGGCTTTTAACAGGTCGGCATAATCTTCCGCGGCGGCGTCAAATCCGTATCCTAATTTGTCGCTCCTCTTGACTTTGTCGGCGATAATAGAGGGCTCGAGTCCAGCATTGGCTACTATCTGCCTCAGGGGCTCTTCCAGAGATTTCATGACAATGGATACACCCACCTGCTGATCTTCATCATCCAGCTTTAACTTTTCAAGAACGGGCAGGCAGCGGATGTAGGCTACGCCTCCGCCAGGAACGATCCCTTCTTCCACCGCAGCGCGGGTAGCGTGCAGGGCGTCCTCAACGCGTGCCTTCTTTTCTTTCATCTCCGTCTCAGTTGCTGCTCCAACTTTGATGACGGCGACTCCGCCTACGAGCTTTGCAAGCCGCTCCTGGAGTTTTTCCTGGTCGTAATCGGAGGTGCTGTCCTCGATCTGGACGCGGATCTGGCTGACCCTTCCCTCGATGTCTTTTTTAGTGCCGGCACCGTCAACAATAGTGGTGTTGTCCTTGTTGAGGTTGATCCTCTTGGCCTGTCCAAGATCTTCTACGGTGATGGCCTCCAGTTTGATCCCGATGTCTTCCGAGATAACACGGCCGCCGGTCAGGGTTGCAATATCTTCCAGCATGGCCTTGCGCCTGTCGCCGAATCCTGGTGACTTTACAGCGGCGCAATTGAGTGTTCCCCTGATCTTGTTCACAACCAGTGTTGCCAGGGCCTCTCCCTCGATGTCTTCAGCTATGATCATGAGGGGCTTGCCCGCACGGGCAACCGCCTCGAGGATCGGGATGAGATCCTTCATGGCGCTGATCTTCTTTTCATAGATCAGAATATAGGGCTCCTCGAGGTCCACTTCCATTCGCTCCGGGTCGGTAACGAAATAGGGAGAGAGGTATCCGCGGTCAAACTGCATACCGTCCACTACTTCCAGAGAAGTATCCATTCCCTTTGCTTCCTCAACGGTGATAACGCCCTCCTTGCCGACTTTACTCATTGACTCGGCAATGATCTCACCGATGGAATGGTCGTTGTTCGCTGAAATTGTGCCAACCTGAGAGATCTCCTTCTGGTCCTTCGTGGGCTTGCTGATCTTGTGCAGATGGTCAACTACCACTGTGACTGCCTTGTCGATACCTCTTTTCAGATCCATGGGATTTGCGCCGGCTGTAACGTTCTTGATGCCTTCACGATAGATAGCCTGTGCAAGAACAGTCGCAGTTGTTGTGCCGTCACCTGCAACATCGGATGTCTTGCTGGCAACTTCCCTGAGCATCTGGGCGCCCAGATTCTCGAACTTGTCCTCAACCTCAATCTCCTTGGCCACGGTTACTCCGTCCTTGGTTACCGTAGGGGAACCAAAAGCTTTTTCCAGGATCACATTTCGTCCCTTGGGACCAAGGGTAACCTTGACCACATCGGCCAGGAGATTAATTCCAGCGAGGAGCTGCTTCCTGGCTTCTTCATCGAATTTTATGAGTTTCGCCATTGGATAATTCCTCCTTTTAATATCTGTTATCGGCTACTTTTCGATTACGCCGAGGATGTCATCTTCCCTCATAATAAGGTACTCTTCTTCCTTGATCATGACCTCGGTTCCGGCATACTTGCCGAAGAGGATCTTGTCCCCTTTTTTGACGTCAAGAGCTCGTTGGGAACCATCTTCCAACACCCTTCCTTTACCAACTGCTACAACTTCACCCTCCTGGGGCTTTTCAGTAGCCGTATCGGGGATAATTATCCCACCCTTGGTTTTAGTTGACTCCTCGAGTCTTTTTACAAGAATACGATCCTGCAATGGTCTGATCTTCATACGCTCTTTCCTCCTTCATCATGAAGTAGTTAATAATCTCGGCTGATACACTGCCCCCGGTATCTTCCGATGATGGAAGAAGATAGAGACACGGAGCCGGAATAAACAGTTAGCACTCTTGCCAGTTGAGTGCTAACACGGCAATATA
>DAOVVW010000187.1 GCA_030636965.1 Pseudomonadota bacterium
CATCGACGGTGATACTGCTCAGGTAGGACCGTCCCTTGCTGAGCAGCTCGACATCCCCTATGCGGCTTTCGCGAGAAATATCAGGGAAGTGTCTGAAAAGGAACTCGTTCTGGAGCGAACCTTCGAGGAGGGTTACGAAGTTGTCAGGATGCCCTTGCCGGGATTGATGACTGTTGTAAAGGAGATAAACGAACCGAGGATTGCATCTTTGAAGGGGAAGATGAAAGCAAAGAAAAGCGAAATCGTTAAGTTCGGCAGATCAGATCTGGATGTTGAAGATGTTCATATTGGCCTGGATGGTTCTCCCACCAGGGTAGTTAAAATATTTTCGCCCGACCTGAAAAGGGCTGGAGAAAAGTGGGACGGAGAGCCGGTGGAGCTTGCCAGCAAGTTGGTTGATGCGTTAAGAGAAACTAAGGTGATCTGATTTGTGGTTTGGTTCACGGCTCCAAGATCGTGATGCATAATCCGTGATCAGTTGATAGTTGTTGGTTGTTAGTTGATAGTCAAAACCAACAACTTGCAACTAACAACTAACAACTTGTCACAATATTAATAAGAGGAAACATTAAAATAACAATCATGGACAAGCAGAAAAAGCAGGAGAAAAAATACACGGCAGTAATTGTACTACCCGATCTATGCGACGGTTGTGAGGAGTGTCTGGAATCGTGTCCTTACGACGCCATCGATATGATCGATGGGAAGGCCTGGATCAACGAGAAATGTACGTTATGTATGGCGTGCATAGAAGCATGTCCTCTGGAGGCTATCATCAGCGAAGAGAGCGATGTGGTAGCTCCGGACCTTGACAAGGATTCATTCTCAGGAGTCTGGATATTTGCTGAACAACGGGCAGGCAGGGTTTCAGCCGTGGCGAGAGAATTGCTTGGTGAGGGTAGAAAGCTTGCTGACGAAACGGGTGAGAGTCTGACAGCTATTCTCTTTGGGCATAATATGGAACCCTCGGCAAGAGAGCTCGTCCACTTCGGAGCAGATGAAGTTGTATATGTAGATGATCCGGAACTGGCTCAGTTCAATGACAGCCCCTATGCGGCTGTTATGTCCAGCCTGATCATTGAGAAAAAGCCCTCGATAGTGCTTGCCGCCGCCACATTCATGGGAAGGTCCTTCATCCCCATGGTTGCCACAAAGGTGCAGGGGGGGTTGACAGCCGATTGCACTGCTCTTGAAATCGATAGCGAAACCGGGGATCTCCTCCAGACCCGCCCGGCCTTCGGTGGCAACATCATGGCAACGATAATCTGTCCCAATCACCGGCCGCAGATGGCAACAGTAAGACCAAAAGTACTCACTCCGTTCAAGCAGGATACTCACAGAAAAGGTGAGGTCCATATCATACAGGGTATCGGTGACTTTGAGGTGATTGCCCGTACAGAGGTCCTGGAAGTAGTCGAAGAGGTCATGGATACTGTTAACCTCGCTGAGGCGGATATTATAGTTTCCGGCGGACGGGGGATGGGTGGCCCGGATGGTTTTAAACTTGTAGAAGAACTTGCCATTCTCCTGGATGGCGCTATAGGAGCATCGAGATCAGCTGTTGATTCAGGCTGGGTGCCTTATTCACATCAGGTGGGACAGACCGGAAAGACGGTACAACCCAGGCTATATATTGCCTGCGGTATCTCTGGCGCTGTTCAGCACCTTGCCGGAATGCAGGCCTCGGAAGTCATCGTGGCAATAAACAAGGATGCTGACGCTCCGATCTTCGATGCAGCTACATACGGCCTCGTTGGTGACGTTTTCCAGCTTATCCCGGAGATAATACGGTCGGTGAAAAAAACCAGGGGTGAATCCTGATGGTAGCCCTTATCTTTCCTGGTCAGGGCTCTCAATTCGTTGGAATGGGAAAAGACCTCGCCGAATGGTCTCCTGTGGCCCGGCATACTATGGAAGAAGCTGACGAGACGCTGGATTTTTTTCTGAGTCGCATGTGCTTTAATGGGCCGGAGGATGATCTGAAGCTCACCGAAAATACTCAGCCGGCGATCCTCGCGGTAAGCGTAGCTGCCTATAGGTGTCTTCGCGAACAGGTGGATTTTTCAGCGTCGTTTGTGGCAGGACACAGTTTGGGGGAATATTCTGCCCTTGTTGCCGCCGGGAGTATATCGTTTCCCGAAGCCTTAAAAGCAGTCCGCGAGAGGGGAAGGGCAATGCAGGAAGCCGTTGGGCCTGGAGAAGGAGCAATGGCGGCCCTGATGGGGCTTGAGAAAGAGAAGGTGCTGGCTCTTTGCGATGAACTGACTGATGAGAGCGGCCTGGTTTCTCCAGCCAATTTCAATTCCCCCGGGCAGATTGTAATTGCCGGCGACCGGTCGAAGGTTGAAGCCGCCCTTGCTCTTTTCAAGGACAGGGGAGGAAAAAGAGCAGTACAACTTCCGGTGAGCGCTCCGTTCCATTGCGGCCTGATGATATCTGCTGCGGAGCATATGGAAGGTGTTCTTGCCCAGATTACCATTGACAGTCCGAAGACCGTTCTGATAAACAACGCTGAAGCGAGCCCGTTGTCTTTATCGGACCAGATAGCACCTTCCCTCATCAGGCAGATAACATCTCCTGTGCTCTGGGAGGATTCGATCCGCTATCTGGTTGGTGAGGGTGTTGACTCCTTTCTTGAGATTGGTCCGGGCAAGGTTCTCGCGGGCCTGGTTAAGCGAATAGAGAGGGATGCAACCGCACTGTCTTTCGGGATCAGTGAGGAGTTCGATGCTGCCGCGGCACTCGTTGAGGAGAAAAGTGAATGAGTGAGGAAAGAGTTGCAATTGTCACAGGAGGAGGACAGGGTATTGGGAAAGGTATCCTTCTTTCTCTGGCCTCAGCGGGAGTTAATGTCATTGCTGCCGATATAAATCAGGAGGCAGCGGCGGAAGCTTCTAGGGAAGCCGAATCATTAGGGGTTAAGGCGATCTCCTGTGAAGTCAATGTTGTCGAAGCAGATAGTGTTGAAAAAATGGTGAGCGTAACCATGGACGCCTTCGGCAGAATAGACCATCTGGTAAATAATGCCGGAATAACCCGTGATGGCCTGCTGATGAAGATGGATGATGCTGCCTGGAAGGCGGTTATCGATGTCAACCTGAATGGAACGTACCTGTGTTCCAGAATGGTGATCAGGCCGATGATCAAACAGAGATACGGAAGGATAGTCAATATCTCCTCCGTTGTTGGAGCTATGGGAAACGTTGGCCAGACAAATTATGCTGCTTCAAAAGCTGGTGTAGTAGGATTTACCAAGGCCCTGGCCAGAGAGGTCGCACAGAGAAATATCACAGTCAACGCCGTCGCGCCTGGTTTCATTCAAACGGCGATGACTGACGCTATCCCGGAAAAGGCCAGGGAGCAGTTGATCAACCAGATACCCATGCAGCGCCTTGGTACACCGGAAGATGTGGCGTCTGCAGTGGACTTTCTTCTGTCGGATGCCGCTTCATACATAACCGGACAGGTACTCGCCGTGAACGGCGGGATGTACATGTAAGCTGATGGCTTAGCAAGAAGTCATTGTTGTTAGTGTCGTAAAAAGCCATGGATGGACTTTTTACGACAATATCAAACCGAAACAGGTTGAAAACTCGGAACTCGCTATAAGGAGGACAAAATGGAAGTAACTAACAAGGTCAAGGAGATCATCTCGGAACAACTCAATCAGGATGCCGACTCCATCGATACCTCTTCACACTTTATCAATGATCTGGGTGCCGATTCCCTGGATGTGGTAGAGCTCGTCATGGCTTTTGAAGAGTCTTTCGATCTGGAA
>DAOVVW010000210.1 GCA_030636965.1 Pseudomonadota bacterium
GGAAAATTTCTTTTGGACGGACTCAGAAACCTGGCAGCCCGACTCTCCTTAGTGGTTGATGTCAGAGGCACCGGTCTCCTGCTGGTACTCGAGCTGGACGGGCCGGCCGCACCGTTGGCGGAAGATATGATGAAGAAAGGATACCTCGTAACCGTGGTTCAGGAACGGACTCTAAGATTCACTCCGCCCCTGACCATCTCTGAGGAAGACATGAATAGTATGCTATCAGCCCTCTCAGACACTCTCCACAACTCTGGAGGTAACCCGGCATGAAGAGAGATTTCCTGACACTCAGCGATCTGGCACCTGAAGAGGTGGCAGGTTTGATACGCCGCGCCCTGGAGATGAAAAGCGCGCCAACACAGGGGCCTTCCGACTGTCCACTGATCGGAAAAAGCATCGGGCTGCTGTTCGAGAAACCTTCAACCAGGACCCGGGTCTCTTTCGAAGTGGCGATATACCAGCTTGGCGGCCAGACGATCTTCCTGAGCTCCAAGGACGTGCAGCTGTCCAGAGGAGAAACCCTTCACGATACAGCGCGTGTCCTTTCCCGCTACCTGTCTGCGCTGGTGGCAAGGACATATTCCCACAATACTATTGAAGTTCTGGCCAGCGAAGCGGACATTCCCGTTATAAACGCCCTGACGGACAGGGCCCACCCGTGTCAGATACTGGGGGATCTCCTCACAGTGCTGGAACACAGGGGCAGCCTTGAGGGTGCCAACATCTCCTATTTCGGCGACGGAAACAATGTTGCGAACAGCCTCATCATCGGATGCGGCATGCTGGGTCTCAACCTTACACTTGCCTGTCCCGAAGGTTATGATCCGGATAAGGAATTTGTTGATGCAGGTAGAAAGTTCTCCCAAGAATCCGGGGGTTCTATCCAGATCCAGCGTGATCCCGCTGCCGCGGCCGCGGGGGCCCAGTTCCTCTACACCGATGTCTGGACAAGCATGGGCCAGGAGGGTGAATCCGAAAGACGCAGGACTGAACTTTCACCCTATCAGATCAACGCCAGCATCCTTAACGCCGCCAAACCGGGAGCAAAATTGATGCACTGCCTGCCCGCCAACCGGGGTGAGGAGATAACCGAGGAGATGATGGAGCACGACCAGTCCATTATCATCGACCAGGCGGAAAACAGGCTCCACGCACAGAAGGCGCTGTTGGAGTGGATTGTTAAGTAATTGTTCAACGTTTAACGTTCAACGTTCAATGTTAGCTTTTAACTGAAACTTGAATAACAACGTTGAACCTTGAACATTGAACGTTGAACCACCATGCAAGAAATCGGGACAATAAATGAAAGCGACACCAAGGAGAAGTCAATGGGCAATAGGCCAAAAGTAAAAAAGGTAGTCCTCGCATACTCAGGGGGACTCGATACATCCGTTATTCTCACCTGGCTTAAGGAAGAGTACCAGTGTGAGGTCATAGCCTTCGCCGCAGATCTCGGGCAGGGCGATGAACTGGAAGGCATAAGGGAAAAGGCTCTCAAGACTGGCGCCAGTGAAGTGTTTATTGAGGACGTCAGGGAGGAGTTTGTGAGGGATTTCATATTCCCGGCTCTGAAAGCCAACGCAATTTACGAGGGCTATTACCTGCTCGGAACTTCCATCGCGAGACCTCTTATTGCAAAGATTCAGATTGATATAGCAAAGCGCACCGGCGCGGACGCTGTTTCCCATGGAGCCACCGGGAAGGGCAACGACCAGGTGCGGTTCGAGCTTGCATACCACGCCCTGATGCCGGGCGTAACCGTCATCGCGCCATGGAGAGAATGGGACCTGGACAGCCGGACAGCCCTGATGGAATACGCCCGCAAGCACGACATTCCCATCCCCGTGACAAAGGAAAAACCCTACAGCAGCGACCGCAACCTGATGCACATAAGCTACGAGGGCGGAGTGCTGGAAGACCCGTGGATGGAACCGGATGAATCCATGTTCACCCTGTCTGTTGCACCGGAACAGGCACCGGACAAACCGGAATATGTGGACGTTGAGTTCGAGGACGGTGTTCCCTATGCAATAGACGGCGAAAGCCTGACACCGGCATCCTTACTGGCACAGCTCAATGAGATCGGGGGAAGGCATGGCGTCGGGCGCATGGACATCGTGGAAAACAGATATATCGGCATGAAATCACGGGGCGTGTATGAAACACCAGGCGGCACTATTCTTTATCATGCCCACCGCGCTGTGGAATCCTTGACCATGGATCGGGAGGTGATGCATCTGAGAGATTCCCTGGTACCGCGTTTCTCGGAGTTGATCTACAACGGTTACTGGTTCTCACCTGAAATGGAGTGGCTGAAGAAATGCATTAACGAGACGCAGCACGGAATTACGGGCACAGCCAGAATGAAGCTGTACAAAGGTTCGTGCACGGTGGCGGGGCGAAAAGCCCCTCACTCACTGTATATGCCGGATTTCGCGACCTTTGAAGAGGAAACGGTATTCGACCAGGCCGATTCCACAGGTTTCATAAAGGTCAACGCCCTGCGCCTCCGGATCCAGGCCCTGGCTGGCAGAAAAAAAGATAAGTGAAATATCTCAAGAAAGCAGTAAAAACGGCCGTTGTTGCTGTCGTAAAGGACGCAGAAGGCAGAGTTCTACTCACCAAGCGGGCTATTGCCCCATACCTGGGCAAATGGGTAATGCCAGGAGGGAAAATAGACAAGGGAGAGCTTATTACTGCCGCACTGAAGAGGGAGGTTGCCGAAGAGGTGGGGCTTGATATTCACATCGAGGGATTGGTCGACATTTATGAAATTGTTCCCACAAACGAGCACAGCGAGCATTTTGTCATCCTTTATTATCTGGTGACTCCGAGGACTGGTGATCTAACCCTTAACAACGATGAGGTCGCTGATGCGGTGTGGGCAGATCGTGATACCATCAGCACCCTGGATATTTCAGACGGCACACGACATATACTTTCGAAGGTGTTTGTTTAATAAAGGTCGGATTAAGTTGACAGTTGTTGGTTGTTAGTTGTTGGTTATAACTATCAATTAACCACTAACAACTAATAACTTAAACAGAGGGGGGGGAACTCTAATTGTTGAGGATCTTTGAGGAAATAGTGGACCTGGACCTTCCACTCGGCAGCGGTATCCACACCCTGATCGCCCAGATCCCGAACAATCTGAAACTGGAGGGAAGGCTCTATAAGCTTCAGGACCCTAAAAGCCAGTTCGCGCTTATCAGATCAGTACTTGAACTGGCCGCGGATCACGCCGAATCGGAGCAGATCCATTTGATTTTATTTCCTGAAAGCAGCGTTCCCAATAGCCATCTTGGGCAAATAACGGAAATTGTAGAGGAAAAACTGCCCGGCAACACGGTGATCATCTTCGGTTTGGAGCACATTATGCTCTCCCAGTTTGCTGCTTTGCTGGAACACTACATGGATGAAGAGAACGAGTTCATTGAACAGTTCAAGCAGGACATGTCCATGGAAGACGTGGCCAAACCTGTTAATTCCTGCGTCAC
>DAOVVW010000232.1 GCA_030636965.1 Pseudomonadota bacterium
CCGGGCCATGCCCGCCAGCCATGCGGCCATGAGCATTATTACCGCGCACACTGATATAAAAGTTACCGGAAGTTCCAGACCCTTTGTACGTGCAAGACGCGCAAACTCACCTACTGCGATAACCGAAAAGACCGCCGTAAGGGACGTACCAACAACCGCCGGAGCCCAGAGAACAGTGGCTACGACAGCCCCGCCCAATATCAAGGCTGAGACTACACGTTTCATTTTCCACCGGCCTTCATCTGGTCGGACGTAAGGCCGTAGCGCCTCTCCCTCTTTCTGAACTCGTCGATGGCTTCCTTCAGGTCATCTGCTGAGAAATCAGGCCAGAATTTATCCGTTACATAAAATTCAGTGTATGCAGTCTGCCACAGGAGAAAATTGCTTACTCTCATCTCGCCACTCGTGCGTATGAGAAGATCAGGCTCTGGTATACCCTTCGTGGCCAGGTGCTCTTCCACAGTGATCTCACTCACATCCTCGAGCGCGAGCTCGCCAGAGGATATTTTTTCGCAGATCTTCCTGACAGCGTCCACAATATCCTGCTTACCACTGTAACTCAGCGCAAGTACGAGAGTTAATCCGTCATGGCTCCGGGTATCCGTCTCTACGCTCTTGAGAGTCTTTAAAACAGCCGGTGGCAAGTCGTCGCTGTGCCCGATAGTCTTGAGCCGTACGTTATTCTTCTTCAGCGTAGCAAGCTCTTTTTTAAGGAAGATGTCCAGCAATTCCATCAGGGCCGTGACTTCATCCCCAGGGCGCTGCCAGTTCTCCCTGGAAAAGGCAAAAAGAGTCAGATAGCCTATGCCATGCCGTGCGCACTCCTCAACTACCGAACGCACAGCCGCAACACCCGCCCGGTGTCCGGCAATCCTGGGAAGACCCCGTTCCCTGGCCCATCTTCCGTTGCCGTCCATTATTACAGCGATATGGCGGGGTACTGTTTTATTCACCTGTTCCTGAGGACCTAGTGATAAGAGGAGTTGAAGGTTGAAAGTTGAAAGTTGCAGGTTTCAGAATGATATATCTCAAAATATTCCATGACTTGAAACTTGAAACCTGAAACATGAAACCCTGTAGGGCTCTCCATTATTAAAGGAAGATCAGACCTCCATGATCTCCTTTTCCTTGTTCTTGATCACTTCATCGACTTTCTCAACATTGCTATCTGTGATCTTCTGGATCTCATCCTGCGCTCTGTGAAAATCATCCTCCGAAATAAGCTTCTCCTTCTCGAATTCCTTTGCTTCGGAGATCGAATCCCGCCGCGCATTACGAATTCCCACCTTGCAGTCCTCACCGTTCCGTTTGACCAGCTTCACAAGCTGCTCTCTTCTTTCTTCGGTGAGAGACGGTATGGAGATCCTTATGACCTTACCGTCGTTGCTGGGTGTCAACCCCAGGTCCGAACGCATTATGGCTTTTTCAACATCCTTGATAATTGTTGTATCCCAGGGCTGTATAACAATGAGACGACTTTCGGGAATAGAGAGGGTAGCCACCTGGTTCAGCGGAGTCTGTGTTTCATAGTATTCAACCGTGATCCCGTCCAGGATAGATAGAGACGCCCTCCCGGTCCTGATAGTTGCCAGATCCTTTGCAAGAGCCTCAAGAGATTTCTCCATCTTCTTTTTTGTATCCTGATAGAGCTCCTCGATCATCGGTCCATCTCCCCTTTTACCAGCGTTCCAACCGCCTCGCCTTTTACAGCCCGGATCATGTTACCTCTCTTTTTCAGGTTGAATACCACGATAGGCATATTGTTGTCCATGCACAGAGCAATAGCAGTTGAATCCATTACTTTAAGCCGCTTTTCCAGCACATATTCATATGTAAGGGTATTAAATTTTTCTGCCTCAGGGTTGACCAGCGGGTCATCTGAATAAACACCGTCCACCTTCGTGGCTTTCATCAGAATCTCTGCGCTAATTTCCATCGCCCGCAGGGCAGCAGCGGTATCGGTTGTAAAGAAAGGGTTACCAGTTCCGGCAGAGAAGACGACAACCCTTCCTTTTTCAAGGTGTCGGATAGCTCTCCTGCGAATATATGGCTCAGCCACCTGACTCATCTCAATGGCCGACTGGACCCGTGTAGGAACACCAGCGCCTTCGAGCATATTCTGAAAGGCAAGCGCATTGATCACCGTAGCGATCATGCCCATATAATCGCCGGTAGTCCTTTCTATCTTCGTCTGCTTTTCGCCGGCTCCACGGAAGATGTTTCCGCCGCCAACAACGACTGCGATCTGCGTTCCAAGCTCGTGGACTTGTGCTACTTCCTCTGCGATGGTTTTCAGTTCGCCGAGATCCAGGCCGAATGATTCCGATCCCAGAAGAGCCTCACCGCTGATCTTGAGCAGGACTCTTTTATACAACGGTTTATTCTCCGCCAATACGGACCCCTGTGTCAGGAGGAAATCTCTTCCTTATCCTCGCTCACTTCGAACCGCGCAAAACGCCTGATCTTTATGTTCTCACCGAGCTTGGCTGAAACAGACTTTACGTGATCCGCAACCTTAACGCCGCTTTCCTTTATGAATTCCTGTTCCTCGAGACAAACCTGCTCCAGGTACTTGTCTATTTTTCCGTCAACGATCCTGTCAATAATCTTTTCCGGCTTTCCGGATTCTTCAGCCTGAGCCTTGTATATCTCCCTCTCTTTTGTGAGATGGGCTTCAGGTACATCCTCCCTGTGGACGTAAAGAGGACTGGCAGCTGCTATCTGCATCGCAAGGTCAGATACAAGATCCTGAAAATTGTCCGTACGGGCCACAAAGTCTGTCTCGCAATTGATTTCCACGAGAACACCTATTTTCCCGCCCATATGGATGTAGGACCCGACTACACCCTCGCTGGCCTCCTTCCCGGCCCGCTTTGAGGCGGCAGAAAGTCCCTTCTTTCTCAGATAATCAACAGCTTTTTCTGCATCGCCTCCTGTTTCCTGAAGCGCAGCCTTGCAGTCCATAAAACCGGCACCTGTTTTTTCACGAAGTTCCTTGACCAAAGTTGCACTGATGCTCATTTTTCTTCCTCCTCATCTATCCTTTCTTCCCCGGTGTTTCCTTCCTCTTCTGCGGGTGGCTCTTCTGCAGGCGGCTCTTCTGTAACTTCATCCTGCTGCGCGTCCGATTCTGTTACCTCAACGGGAACCTGCTCAGCTTCTTCCATCTCTTCGGGGGCCTCTTCAGCAACTTCATCCTGCCGCGCATCCGATTCTGTTACCTCAACGGGAACCTGCTCAGCCTCTTCCATCTCTTCG
>DAOVVW010000274.1 GCA_030636965.1 Pseudomonadota bacterium
AGGGATGATTATGATTTCTCCACCTTTCCTACAACCAGGGTAGAGCTGGGGGCATATACACTAGTGAATGCATCCGCCACGGTGGAGCTGGGGGAAAAGATCACACTAACCGGCAGAATAGAAAATTTATTTGACGAGGATTACGAAGAAGTCCTGGGGTATGGGACGTTCGGGGTATCCGCGTATGTGGGGGTTAAGGCGGAGTTATAAAAGTCAGTGCGTAGGGCGTAGTGCGAAGGGCGTTGTAAAACAGGCAGGAGGGAGGAATTTGGGTTCACCACGGAGGCACGGAGGGTGAAAAGCAGGGAAGAGGCAAGAGGGGGCATAGTTGAGTAACGACGTATCGGAGTATGGGTGTTACTAGAAACCAGAAACCAGAAACTGGAAACTCCATCTTCAGGCTGGTTTGCCAGTCTGAAGATACCTGTATGCATTTCAATCGTCCTGCACGCGATGGTCCTGCTTCTGTTCGGGGCTGGGATGGGACTCCAGGGCGGCAGCCCGGGCAAAGTGGAGGTGATGCATGTTTCGTTGGTGCGTGAGTCAGGTCCAAAATCCAAAGTCCCAGATCCAAGATCAGATATTCAAGATCCAGAATCCAGGAGTGAAGAGGAATCGTTCAAGGTTCAACGTTCAACGTTCAATGTGGAGGAAACAAAATCTGCGATCGAAGAGAAGTCGTCCCGCGATATGGTTGATGAACTTACGGCTGACAACCAACAACTTAATTCAGAATTCAGAATTCAGAATTCAGAATCCAAAGTCCAAGACTCGAAGCCCATTGCAGTTACCGCTTACGCTGGAAACAGCCTGCCGGCAGGCATACTAGGCCAGGGAAGTGAAGCCAACGCGGGCCTTATATACTTTCCTCCGGTAGCGACCACCCTGCCAAGACCCCCTTATCCCCTGTCATCGCGCAGAAAGGGTGAAGAGGGAACTGTGACTCTTTCCTTCCTTATCTATTCTGACGGCACTGTGGGGGAAATATTAGTAGTCCAGTCCAGCGGATACCCACGTCTGGATAAAGCTGCTAGTAGATCGCTCAGATCAGCTGTGTTCCGACCGGCATCGGAAAGCGGTCTCCTCGTTACCAGCAACAGGAAGATTGCCTTCAGCTTCAGACTGGAGGATTGAGGTGCCGGCCGTGGGGCTTAAATATACACTTTCTGCACTCGTTGCCCTGTTTCTGGCGGCTGGCCTTTACGCAAGTGTTTCCCTGACCGAGGGGGGCACAGCGACGCCGTCTGCAGCAAAGATATCCCTGGAGACAAAAGATGAAAAATTCGCCTATAAGCGGATCATCTCTCTTGCTCCTTCAATAACTGAGGTCCTGTTTTCTCTGGGTGCGGGGGGAAGGGTGGTGGGGATCACCCGCTACTGCGACTTTCCACCGGAGACCGCGGGCATAGAAAAGGTAGGCGGTTACTTTGACATCAACTACGAAGCCATACTGGCTGCTGAACCGGACCTTGTGATCATCCTTGCGGAGCACGATGAACCAGGGGCCTACCTTGCCGAATTTGGTATCCAGGTTATGTCAGTGGACCATAGTTCCGTTGGCGGGATACTCGATTCAATAAGGGCCATCGGCAAAGTGCTGGAAGTTGAAGCAGCGGCAGCTGAACTGGTTGCCGGCCTGGAAAAAAGGGTGGAGAGGATCTCGATGGTAATAAGTGGAAGAAACAGGCCGCGGGTGATGGTTGCTATAGGCCGGGGTATGGAGAGGGGAAGCATGGGGAATGTTTACATCTCTGGCAGAGATGGTTTCTACGATGAATTGATCACGCTGGCTGGCGGTGAGAATGTATATCAGGACAAAACCCTGAAATTTCCGGCACTGTCTGTTGAGGGTGTGGTCAGACTGAACCCTGAAGTCATTGTTGAAATGCTGCCCGATGTGAAAGGGGCTGAGAAGGTGGACCAGATAGCCGAAAAGTGGCGCTCCATTCCATCGGTGGATGCTATCGAGAAAGAACGCTTATACATGTTTGTGGGGGATTTCGTTGTGGTTCCCGGACCAAGGTTTATTCTTCTGCTGGAGAAGATGGCAAAGGTGCTTCATCCGGAGATCGACTGGGAGGCTATGTGAAAACCCCGACACTGTTTTCTGTTAAGGATTTCAGCTTCTCCTTCGGCAAGGCTCAGATACTCCGGGATCTCAACTTTGACGTAACAGCGGGGGAATATCTGTCAATAATTGGGCCCAATGGCGCGGGAAAGACGACCCTTCTTAAGTGTCTTGTGGGGATATATGCTGAAGGAGATGGAAGTGTAGCCCTTAACGGGAAACCTCTCGATACTTATTCAAGAAAAGAGATTGCCAGGCTGATAAGTTATGTACCCCAGGCTGAGGCAGGGCCTTTTGCATTTACGGCAGGAGAGTTTGTGTTGATGGGAAGGTATCCTCACCTGAGCCCCTTCTCCTCGATCAAGGAAAAGGACAGGGAGGCGGCGAGTGAAGCAATGGGCGTCACGGGTACGCTGGGGTTTGCTAACCGCCACATGGAGACACTCAGCGGCGGCGAACGTCAGAAGGTTTTCATCGCCGCGGCTCTTGCCCAGGGAGCACAGGCACTGCTTCTCGACGAACCCACTACCTTCCTGGACCCCAGGCACGCCGATGATGTCATGAGTACCCTTTCCCGGCTGAATGAGGAGTCGGGTGTGACGATCGTTTCCGTTACCCACGATATAAATATCGCCGCCCTTGAATGCGACCGCGTGCTTGCTCTCAAGGATGGGAGGGTGGCTTTCTGGGGTTCTCCAGGGGAGATAATGGACAACATGGTCCTGGAAAATATTTTCGA
>DAOVVW010000219.1 GCA_030636965.1 Pseudomonadota bacterium
GCAGGGCCAGACTGCCCTGGTTATCATCAGCCGGTATCCCTACGGCAGTAAGTTCAGAAAACTGCCCGGTGGAAATATTAAGTGTAACAGCGTCTATCCCCTGTTTGTGAAGACGGTTTGTTTCGGTAGCCGGGAAGGCTCCGAAGATATCCTCAATATTGAAAAAGAAAGCCTCGCCCCAGGTGATCGCCTGCCGGCCCAGGATGGCTCTTGCGGATGGGCCTTCGAAGGTTACTGACAGCCTGTCCACCTCTGAGAAAAGGATCGTCCGGTTACCCCTCGAATGAACCGCTTCGAGATCCATGACTCTGAAGGGAGAAGAATAGGAAAAGAGGATCAAATCTGAAGAAAAGGTGTTACCCAGAAGGCCTGCGAGGATGTGAAGCTCAAAAAGAGAATCCTTCCAGGTCTCCTGAAGCATATACCTTCCCGTCAGACCCCATGCCGTTGTGGTGCCAGTTTCGCCTGTTACATACGGGTCCCGTGAAAGAGTACCCTCGAAGTCGAGTTCTATGCCGGTCCATGTAGCGTATGACGGAAGTGTTGATAGCAGAAAAAGGATAACCGTTGCTGTTAGAAGTATGATGGGCTTTTTCACCGTTGAACTCAAATTGATGCATCCTTCATGAGGGGGTTATATTACCACCCTCCCCCTGCCCCTCCCGTCAAGGGAGGGGAGTAAACGCCGATACGCCGTTACTGATCTTGGTTTAAACGTTGGACATTAGACATTGGACGCATTCTTCATCAACCACGTTGGTCATTGGACGTTGGACTTTGGACGGGGTTACTTGACTCTATCCTCAACAACCCTTCCGTCCCTAAGAATTATCAACCTCTGAGCCCTCGCCATGACCTCAGGATCATGGGAAGAAAAGAGGAAGGTCATACCGATACTGGAGTTCAGCTCCTGCATGAGATCCAGAAGCTCCTGCCCCGTCTTTGTATCCAGATTTGCGGTGGGCTCGTCAGCCAGGACCAGGGCAGGTTCTGAAGCAAGGGCCCTGGCAATGGCCACCCTCTGCTGCTGTCCTCCGGAAAGTTCATGGGGGCGTCTGTTTTCCAGGCCCTCCAGACCAACCAGTTTGAGAAGTTCCATGGCCCTTTCCCGTCGCCTTACTTCATCAACTCCCTGGAGGAGCATTACGAACTCGGCATTTTCATAAGCAGTGAGTACAGGTATTAGATTGTAGAATTGAAATACAAATCCAATATGATTCCTTCTCAAGTCTGATCGCTCAGCCCTGGAAAGTTCTGTTATCTCCTGGCCATCCAGCCATATCTTTCCAGATGTCGGTTTGTCCAGTGCACCAAGGAGGTTCAGCATAGTCGTTTTCCCGGATCCCGAGGGACCGGCAACCACAGCGAAATCACCCTTACTTATCTGAAGGTCCACCTCGTTAAGAGCAATGACCTCGACAGCGCCCTGCTTATATATTTTAGTCAGCTTCTCGGTTCTTATTGTCGGCATTGTTTACTCCCGGCTTTATTAGCTGGTTCCAAATTCCAGGTTCCAAGTTCCAAATATGGCTCAAATATTTGATTGCCTGGAACGTGGAACGTTGAACCTGGAACGCGCTCGCTTCACAATCTATGGTTTCTCCATCGCTTCTACAGGCTCCGTCCTTGAGGCTTTTACCGCCGGATAAATCCCCATGCTGATCGTCATCAGTATAACGACCGAGCAGATCTGCAGAATCCTTGCAGGCCTCATTTTGGAATAGTAAACGGGATCGATGACCGTACCTGCCAGGCTGATATCCCCCATAAAGGACTCAAGGTTAAGACCCTGTGTGGCGAAATAAAAATGGATGCCGTAACCGAGGATAAAACCGGCAATGGTACCAAGTATGGCAATAAGAGAGGTTTCCATGAGGATCATCCTCAGTACGGAGCCCGGTTTCATTCCCACTGCCATGAGTATGCCTATCTCTCTTTTCCTGTCCATTACAGACATGAGTACTGTATTGAGCACTCCGATGGAGACGATGATCATTATTATCAGGTAGTAGAGATAACCGAATGCGTCGTCCAGGACGACAAAATCTCTGAGT
The DNA here is from genome assembly GCA_030636965.1 of Pseudomonadota bacterium. Classification (GTDB taxonomy): domain Bacteria; phylum BMS3Abin14; class BMS3Abin14; order BMS3Abin14; family BMS3Abin14; genus SZUA-178. Next base: position 2,055 of record DAOVVW010000219.1, read on the forward strand.
TCAGACTGAACTTCCTGCCAGGGTAGAACATCTATCCTCTCGTCAGGTATGGTCTTCCTCAGCCTCTTCAGAACTGCCTTTGTCTCCCTGTGTTCGCCCAGGTAGACGGCGATGGAGGTTAATCCATTACCCATTCCGAGTATCTCCTGGAGGGTTTTAAGGGGCATAATGGTATAGACTCGATCGATTTCCGGAGAACCCGAGTAGAAGATACCCTTCACCCTGAATAGAGCGCTTGTTATTTCTCCGGCAGAATCCTGCACCGTGAGTACTGTCTTTCTCCCGACCTTGAGGTTCAGAAGTTTGGCCAGCTTCCTGCCGATAACTATCCAGTTGCCTTCAGAACTGTTGGGAAACTCTCCCTCGACCATGCTGCGCTGTACAATTTTGCCTTCGCCTCCTATCCCGGGATCTATGCCCACGAAAGTGATTCCTTCACCTCCTGCCGCTGACGAGAGCATTCCTTCGCCGCGAATACGAGGGTATGAGATCTCAATCTCAGGTTCAGATCTTATTATGTCATTGAGACCTGATACATCAGTTAGAAAGAGGCCTGTGGACGGTGATTGAAGGTAGTTTTGCGGCTGAATGGTTATGTGACCCTGCCCAAGTGCCAGTCCATTTTCGATCATCATATCGTGCCCGCCATCTCCTAATCCAATAGCCATCATGGCAAGGGCCATGCCCAGAGCGGTTCCGGTCAGGGTCAGAAGCGTCCTTCTCAGATAGCGGCGCAGATTCCTGACAGCAAGGTTAACGACCATCATCGACCCCTTCCCAGTGCATCGACCGGGCTAATGCGGGCTACCCTGATAGCAGGATATAAAGACGCAAGGAACACCACAAAAATCATCACAAGCAGGGGTTCGATCACCGTTGAAAAAGAGAGATGCGCCTTCATGAGAGTGTCAAACATAATGCCTCCAAGATCGAATTCCCCGACGAATTTCCTCAGATCCAGGCCGTGAGTCTGAAGGCGAAGTGACCACAGGGCCCCGACCAGGGAGCCCGCGGCACCTGCCATGATCGTCATGTACATGGTTTCAAGCCCTATGAGCGCAATTACTCTTAACGGGCCCATCCCTATAGCTCTCATAACTCCTATCTCACGAGTTCTCTCGAAAATCGACATCAACTGCGTGTTCATGATCCCGAGTGAGGCGACTGCAAAGATAACGAAAAGGATAATAAGGGAGCTCACGTCGTGGAGATCCACCATCTGTGAAACGGCAGGCATTATCTCCTTCCATGTCTTTACTTCAGAGCCATCGCTGTCGAGTGAAGTTTTGATCTTTGAGGCGGCCATTTCCAGAAGGTCAGGTTCGTCCAGTCTCACGGCGATCTCA
>DAOVVW010000147.1 GCA_030636965.1 Pseudomonadota bacterium
AACAACATCTTGTAAGGAAAGTGAAAATGACACTTTTCACTTTCCGCGAAGTAAAAAGCCATGGATGGACTTTTTACGACCCTATCAATGTCGAATATGGAAACAAATAATTCATGGATAATACGTGATAATAAAGAGTAATATTATTAAAGCTGGATCTTGGATGTTGGACATTGGATCCTGGATCTATCAAGGCCAGATGGAGCTATAAATGAACCCGTTTCATATAGGTGTAGGGCTATTTGCGATCTTCATCCTCATCAATCTCCTCAGGATGTACAGAAAATTCAAGGTGATGGAGAGCGTTGGAGAGGGCAAGGCTCTAAAGAAGATCAGCCGTGGTGAATTTGACCAATACATGGCTGGCGTAAAGGAGGCTATAGAAGGGGAGGACCTCGATAGGGCCATAAAGATAATTGATAATATCCTTATGAGGATCTCTATGGTGTCTCAACAGGATTTTTACGGCAAGGCTATGGAGACCAGGGGAGACTGCTATCAAAGGCTGGCCGTAAAAGACGGGAGTATAGAGGATTTCAACAGGGCTGAAGCAGCTTACAGGCTGGCCATCAGGGCCTTCGGGCAGGCAAATACGCCCAGCCAGCCAGCGACCGTTCAGACCAATCTGGGAAATCTCTATAGCGGGCTTTCACAGATAACGGAGCCGGAGGTGAATCTTGAAAAGGCTATAGAAGCCTTTGTTGAATCCCTTGAATTCTTTACTGTTGAGAACCATCCCGAGAAGCATGCAATAAATCAGGTCAGCATAGGCAGAGCCAGAAGCGAACTGGCCGAAAGGATTGATAAAAGAGAGAACCTGATCCATGCCATGCGCGCCTATGGTGAGGCGCTCAAGATCTACAAACCCGATAAGCATCCCATGGAGTACGCTGTAATGCTGAGCAACCTCGGGAACACTTTTTTTTCATTCTCGGAGGTTCAGGAGAAGGAAAAATTCCTGGCCCGTTCAGCTCAGGCATATAACCAGTCCCTCAATATTCTTACAGAGGAAAAACATCCCGAGTTATACAGTAAGATACAATCGTACCTGGACCAGGTTAATGATAGATTGGGAAAGTGATTTGAGCGCGTCCAACGACCAACGACCAATGACCAACGTGAAAATAACAGAGTCGGGGAATCGGTGAACGGGTGAATTGGGGAACACTTATAAGCATTACGCACTTCGCCCTACGCCCTTCGCACTCGCTTAAAGGGTGTCCTCATTGCCTCCGTGGTGAAAAATGAACCCGACACTTATCATAGCCCACCGTGGCGCCTCGGCTTACGCTCATGAGAACACATTAGAAGCCTTCCGTATTGCCATAGAAATGAATGCGGACATGATTGAGACGGATGTTCGCAAGACATCGGACGGAGTTATGGTCCTCCACCACGATGACCATATAGAAAACAAACTGATAAGAGAGCTTACCTTTATAGAAGCTTCCGGTGCGGCTCTTGATCGCGGCTATATCCTGCCCACCCTCGAAGAGACGCTTCAGTTTGTGCTGGGAAAGATTAAGCTCGATCTCGAATTGAAAGAGGAGGGGTATGAGCTGGAAGTAGCGAAAGTGGCGGCAAAATACCTGGTCCCGGAAGATTTCATCCTCACATCCTTTTCTGAATCATCAGTCATGACAATAAAAGAACATCACCCTGAAATTATATGTGGTTTGCTTATGAACCTGTCTTTTCGCAAGCGTCCAAGGCTTTCTGTGGAATCAGTTTTATTTCCCCTCAGAAGAAAGAAAAGAACCGGTGCGGATTTTCTACTGCCGCATTGGGATATCATTAAATTGGGTTTCCTCAACAGGGTCAGAGGAAAGACTGAACCTGTATTCGTCTGGACTGTGAACGACAGGAGGATGATCTGGGATCTCCTTAACGATGACATGGTCTCAGGTGTGGTTACAGACCGCCCGGACGTCGCCGATTTCTTCAAACAGATGGCAGAAAAAGGTCATAGGGGGGTCAGGACGTGAATTGTGGCATTTCTACCTACCTCCTCTTCTAAAGAATGCCACAATTCACGTCCTGACCCCGATAAACTTGACACGCCCATCGAAGATATTCTATTCTGCATTCGATGGGCTAAGGGAAGACGGTGCGAATCCGTCGCGGACCCGCCGCTGTAACCGGGGACTAAAGCCGTGAAAGTAGCCACTGTTTCGCCTTTGGCGAAATGGGAAGGCGCGGTAAGTAGGACGATCCGGAAGCCAGAAGACCTGCCCACAACTACATAGCCCGTAGAACCTCCGTGGTGTGAGGGCTACCGGCATCCGATTGGATGAAAAACGGCATCCCGGGTTTCGAAAGAGACCCGGGATTTTTTTTAAGTTAATAGTTGATCTTAAACCACAGAGAACACAGAGAACACAGAGAAAGAAATTGTCGGGTTAGTGCATAAGAAAATGGGAAATTACTGTATTAGTTGTTGGATTTTTTCGGGTGCTAGTTGTTGGTTTAAATGAAACCCAAGCCCGGGTTTTTCTCTGTGTTCTCTGTGCCCTCTGTGGTTAAAGAACTTGAAGTTCGAAACTCGCAAATTGCTATCGAAGCAAGGGAAGGGAGTGTGAATCTCCCGCCGCCCCGCGACTGTGATGGGGACGAAAGCCGCAAAAGTAGCCACTGTTTCGCCTACGGCGAAACGGGAAGGCGCGGTGAGTAGGATGAACCTGAGCCAGGAGACCTGTTTCGAAGAGCTGAACGCACCCTACATCCCCGAGGGGGGAAGAGGAGAGAAAATAACATGAGAAAGGCCTGTTTTGTTTTTCCCCTTGTACTGCTGTTCCTGGCTTGCCACGGCGTATCTCTTGCGCAGGAGATCTCCGAGGAGGAGATAGAGGAAGTAGTCGTGACAGCGACCCGAATCAAGACAGCCATTACGGAAACTGCAGTTTCAATAACAGTAATTACATCAGAAGAGATCCGAAAGAAAAACGTAAGCACCGTCTACGAACTGCTCAAGACGGTACCGGGTCTGAGTGTTGTCCAAAGCGGCGGGGCCGGACAGCCCTCTTCTGTATTCATACGGGGATCCAAGTCTGAAGACGCCCTTGTATTAATTGACGGGATCGAAGTGAACGATCCGATAACTCCCGGCCGATCTTTTAATTTTGCGCACCTTTCAGTTGACAACATTGAGCGGATCGAGATTCTCAGGGGACCCCAGGGGACTCTTTATGGTTCGGATGCCATGGCGGGTGTGATAAAAATCGTTACCAGACGGGGTGAAGGGAAGCCGCGTGCTTCGATTTCCGCCGAGACCGGTTCTTTTGGTTCGTCACGGACCAGATTTGGAGTTATCGGCGGCGGGGAAAATGGACACTATTCCCTTGCTGTGTCCAGGTTCGATTCGGATGGTATTTCCGCGGCTTCTGAAAAGAGGGGAAACAGCGAGGAGGATGCCTATACAAATACATCCCTTTCCGCGAGAGCAGGGTTATCCTTGTCAGAAGGCTTGGAAGTTGATCTGGTGCTGCGGTTGCAGGATGCGAGGATCGAACAGGACGATTTCGACTTTGCCACTGGGCTGCCATCGGATGACCTGGATTACTTTTCTATATCGGAACAGGTTTTTATGCGTGCGGAAGGACGGTCGATATCCGGCGGCGGCAGCTGGGAACAGGCCTTGGGTTTTTCCGTTGCCCGGCACGACCGCCTTGATAGAAACGATCCCGACGATGCCTTCGATTTTAATGTCTGGAACGATACTTTCGAGGGTGATCTTCTGAAAGTGGACTGGGTGAACACATTTTATCTTTCAACAAAGAACACATTCATGTTCGGTCTCGAGGCCGAAGAGGAAAACGGCAGGACCAGCACGCTTAATGAAAAGACGGCAGAGACAAGAGCCGTTTTCATCCTGGATCAGATGGATTTTAGTGAACGTCTACACGTGTCTTTGGGTTTAAGGACAGACGACCATAGCAGCTTTGGGGCCGAGACGACATACAACCTGGCCCCCGTATACACACTTGCCGGTTCGGGCACAAAGCTCAGGGCGGCCTATGGAACGGGTTTTAAGGCCCCAACGCTTTTCCAGCTCTTTTCCTCTTACGGCGATCCGACGCTGGACCCGGAAAGAAGCCGAGGCTGGGAAGCTGGATTCGACCAGAAAATAGCTGAAGGCACAGCCGACTTAGGGGTTACATATTTTGTCAACGATTTTGACAATTTGATCGATTTTGATTCAGCTACGTCAACCTACAAAAACCTCGGCGCTGTCAGGACAAAGGGTGTCGAGTTAATGACTTCCTACAGGCCGACCGATAGTCTTAAACTCGCCTTTAACTATACCCTCACTGATTCCGAGGATGATGCGGGCCAGCCTCTTGTCAGGCGGCCGGACAATAAGGCGGCCTTTGACCTGAACCGCGAC
>DAOVVW010000133.1 GCA_030636965.1 Pseudomonadota bacterium
CAGGGCGCTCGTACCGTCGGGGTAGGTGTAGTGTAGATCTTCAATGCTAATAGCGGTTTGTGTAGTCAAATCAACTCCGTTTCTGTTTCATAGGCGTGAAACAGTAGCTTAGGCTTTGGGCTATGGGCCTACAAAAAATACCACAACCTTACACTTCCTCTCCCCCTTGGGACGACGTAGCTTTATGCGAAGGCGCCTGGCGGGAGAGGACCGAGGTGAGGGGGATATATTACCACCCTCCCCCTGCCCCTCCCATCAAGGGAGGGGTGTAAACGCTTATAGCTCACAGCAGATCCGCCTCTCTCAGCACTTCGATCGCCACTTTTCTTACCCCCTCACCAGACTCTACTCTCCGGAGGGCTTCTCTCAGGGGCAGGGAACCAAAGGCTTCCGAGAGTCTGTCAAGGTACTGAGGTACGAGACTGAATATCAGTTTCTCCGATGCCTTTTGGCCCATAACAACTGTATAGTCACCGAAGGGTGTCTTGAGTACAGGGCCCACTTTAACGTAGATATCATTCTCGGCCGTGTTCTGGTTTTTCAGAACAGCTAATGGGGCCTTTTCCGTCTGCATTTCAACGAAACAGAGTCCTTCATCGGCAGCATTAACTACCCTTACGTCACGGCCCATCTGCTCACTTATATAGGAGGAGACCAGGTTGGCTATCAGCCTCGATTCATGATCTTCACCACTGCACAGTGGAATTATCCTCCCGGTATGGGCATCAGCATTAAGGGTAATGCCAATGACAAGCAATACAGCAAGTATCGCTGGCCTCAGAAGAGCCACTTCTGCAAACCTCCGGCAAATATCGCTCCTATCAGAATTATCTGCATGGCAAATGGCAAAAAGGGCAACTTTTCATTTCCGGATAATTTTCTCGCAGCAGTTAGGGACAGAAAAATTGCCCATGAGAGTACAAGCACTGAAACCCATTTGGCCACGCTTATGGGGAAGATCATCTCCGGCCTGTTGATCAGGCCCAGTTCCTCAACAGCCATGAATGTCCTTATTCCTGCCGGATCATTTAATCCCAGAAAAAAGTAAGGGAGTTTGGCGTTCAGTTTTACGAGGGCCAGTACTATATGGCCTCCCAGCAGGATCGGAGCCAGGATGGGAAGGAAGGAGGCCGTAAGGCCTTTTATGGAACTTTCTCTGTACAATATTTTTTCCCCATTGTCGTCCTGTTCACTGTTGTTATAAACAACTGAAGGTTCGATCCAGAACCTGAATGAGAATCTTCCCGATGCATCAGAGCCTGCGGGCTCTATCTCTTTATCAGCTTTGGATACCATCCCCATACTTCGAACCAGAACAGCAGGGGAAACAACAAGGAGAAGGGGCAGTATAAAACCAGCCCACCCCAGGTAGATGAACTTCATGGTTCCAGTGCCAACCAGACCCGATAGAGTGGAAGGGCCTGCAGCCACTATTTCCTGGAGTCCCGGCCAGAACCTCAGAAAACTCAGCATAAGAAATCCCAAAAGCGCCGCGACAACAGCTGTTTCAGAAAAACGGGGGTGTCCTTTCTGCCAGAGAGCTGTTAACGGTGTTCTGAACCCCAGTTTTATGTTGTCATGGGGGCAGACCCTCATGCAGTTAAAGCACATGAGACATCTTTGGGCACCTTTCATTTCCCAGACCTTTAGACCAGCTGGACAGGGATGCCGCCGAAATCTTTGTGCCCATTGGAAACGGCCTAACCCTATCCGCCCCCACCAATGCACGCCCTGAATGCATTCCCTGTCGTCACAGTCCCTGCACGTATCCTGATCAGCAACCTCAAGCCCGAGAAAAGACAACCTGGAATACAGGCCCAGCATTCCACCGATGGGACAGATATGGGAGCATAGAGACCTGTCCTTAAAGATAAGCCCCAGAAACACCGCAATCACAGCCCACCCCGTAAGGTAGATAGCTGTAGCTCCCGGAAAATGGTGTATCCGCCACAGACCAAGGAGAAGTACAGTGATAAACAGGAATAGAGCCATGAAATAGAGATTTCTGAGTCTCCGGGGAAAGGGGCGCGCAAGGCCCCATCTGGAAACCAGTTCATTAAGGTAGCCAACAGGACAGACACCGCACCACGCCCTGCCTGTCAGGGGGATCAGAATTACCAGCCCCATTAACCAGACAACCCAGAAGAGTGTATTACCGGCGTTCGTATACATAAGAGGGTTGGAAGTTCCAACTCCCGGAATACTCCACCTGCCCCATGACACCGAGATCATCCAGACAAAGACAGAGGCCGTAAAGACCCTCGCCATTATCCAGAATGAAGTACTTTTCAGTAAACCCGGTGAAATACCTTTTTTTATCGAAGCCAAATGGGTTACCTCGTTAAAAACTGTTCAACGTTCAACGTTCAACGTTATTGAGATTCAAAATTCAAGGTCCCGTTTCACCACGGAGGACACGGAGAACACGGAGAAAAGCCAGGGTTTGGGTTTCAGTGCTCCGCCTCTCCCCGGGCCACGCTGAGGCGTGGTGTCCCGAGGAGAGAGGGTATACTACCCCCTCCCCCTGCCCCTCCCGTCAAGGGAGGGGTGTAAACCCCGATACGCCGTTACTCCGATACGTGTTCCTCCGCGGCCCTCTGCGTTACAGGCTCTTATCTCTTTTGATAAACCCCAAGCCTTAGATTTTCCTCTGTGTCCTCTGTGTTCTCTGTGGTTCAAAGCTTTTATCTCTTTATGTAAACCCCAAGCTCCTTCCTCTTTCCTCCTCCCTATTACAAACCTCCGTGTCCTCCGTGCCTCCGTGGTGAAAAACGCTCCTGCCTTCTGCCTATCTCAATTACCTCACCGATACAGATTATAGGGCCGAACTTCTCTGCCGTCCTCATCCCTGTACAGAACCTGCTTCCCCGATACGGTTTCCAGGGACCTGGCTGCCCATTCCCTGACTACGGTTTCCGAGTCAAAAAGCGCAATATTGAGAGCTTCTGCCGCCCTGATATCCTCCAGCCTCCCCAATGCTTCTGCCGCTTCCCGTCTCACTTCCCATCGCTCATCAGCAAGAGCCCCAAGGAGAGTATCAAGGGCTCTTTTGTCCCCTATCCTCCCGAGCGCCCAGACAGCAGCATCCCGATTATCGCCTCCGATACCAGTTAAAAGAGGAACGCTGTTTTTCCCCCTTAATTCACCGATAACCCTGATCGCCGCCCGCTCTGTGGCGCTGTCCCCCGAGTTGAGCAACCCGGCTACCGTACCTTCAGCAACAGGACCAATCTTTACCAGAGCTCTCACAGCCTCTTTGCGCAACGCCTGATCATCGACCCTCAAAGCATCTACCAACACCGGGATCGCTTCATTATCGCCGATCTCGCCCAGGGCCCAGGCAGCCGCGTAACTTCGCGGCCTGTTCCGGGAAAGAGCAGATATCAGAACGGGGACTGCTTGAGCCGTACCGAGATTACCAAGGGCAGCGGCACTGGCTTCGAATACACCGGGATCCCTTGAGTTTAAGCCCTCCAACAGAAACGGTTCGGACTTCGCCCCCATTTCAATAAGAGTTCTGTATGCAATGTCAAAACGATCTCTCTGTGTTGTTTTAAAGGCCCTGACCAGCTGCCTCGCGTCTTCTGAACTGCCTTCCCTGGCATTTTGCGCTACGAGATTTATATCGGTCTCACCTGCACTGCAGGCAAGCTGAAAAAGTATTAGCGACATGAAAAGCCACCTGTTCATCACCACACCTTGTGGACCATGACATTCACATCTTTGAGGATCTCCCCTTTTCCTACAACGACCCCGGATGGGTCGATGGTTCCTTCATCATAACGTCCGTATAGGTCCCCAAGCTGAGGGGGGCCTCCAAATCTGTCCCTGGCGGCGATATAATATGTTCCACCCTTTCGCACCAGAACCGTGTACTTCCCGTCAGGACCGGTTTTTCCACTTACATATTTGGGCCTTTCCGACATCTGGATATGTTCGTAGACGTTTACACGAATCCCTTCTACAGGCATTCTGTCCACATCAAATATCGTTCCTGAAATACCTGTATCTCCAGGCTCAGAGCGAGTCGGGAAGGCCTTTTCATTCCCCGTTTTTACAGTAGCGGTAAAATCCATTTTCACGGAGCGGTTACCATCTACCTCAAATTCTGTCGGTGTGCTTCTGTAATCACCTATTATTACCGGACCGGTCATGTCACCGGATATTCTCTTCCTCACTACCGCCACATACCGCCCCGGGTTAAGGGAGATGGTGAAATTTCCCTCCCGGTCCGCAGGTTCAGAAACTACCGCGGGTGCACTATAAATATCGTCGCCCTGCCTGTATATGTAGACTCTGGCACCTTCCAGGGGGGCGGTAATTGAACCTGATACAGTACCGGTTTCTGATGGTTTTTCCCGGCCTTGCCAGCCACATGAGGTAAGCACAGCCGTTATGAGAAAAATACCGAGTACTCTAAAAGTCCAGTGGATCATCGAAACTCTCCCCGGCTGAACTATTGGAACTGCCCAGTTCAGCCAATACAAGACTGAGGTTCTTGTTTGTAATGTGGTGATCTGTCCAGGTGTTGTCGAATACGGCTAGACCAAAAGGGAATTTCTCACCCGACAAAAAGGTCCTGTCCAACTCATCGCCCGTATTAAGCCGTCTCCGGAAAAGAACTGTCCACATTCCGTGCTCCCAGGTGGAAACGACC
>DAOVVW010000297.1 GCA_030636965.1 Pseudomonadota bacterium
ATATCTGCAGTGTAGTTATGATCAGGATGACCGTGTGTAATGAGGACGATCTCTGCTTCTTCATCGACCGGCCTGTATTTGACTGCGCCGTCGTAAGCAGCATGCTCATACGGGTCCGTAACTATCCTGATCCCGTCTTCCGACGTTAACAGGAAACAGGAATGGCCTACAAATTTGATTCGCATCTCATCCCCCCTTTACAGAAAAACAACCAGCGACGGGCCGACTGCTGCTAAAGAGCGATACTCGTGGAATCAGTTCTCCCCTGACTCTTCGCCCTTCTCTTCATCCTCTTTTTCTTCCTGTATTTCTTCCGAGTCTTCCTGTGTTTCAGTCTTTTCCTTGTGCACCAGGATTATGCTTCTCACTTCAATACCGGCGCCCTGTAAAGCTTTCCTTACCTGGGGCATGGTGGCGTCGGTCACTTTCACAAGAAAATTGGCATGGGTCATGTCTTCCTCCGATGGTTTTATTTGAAACTGGCAGCGATGTTTTGGTTTGACATCTATTCTGTATTTGATCCCAGTTGCAAGTTGTTAGTTGTTGGTGGTTGGTTATTGAATAATTATTTTACTAACAACTATCAACTAACAACCAACAACTTGATTGAGACCTCCCTTTTGGGAGGACTCAATTTATTATTCCGTCGTTTCCGATGCTTCACTGATCCTTTCATACAGAGGAAGCAGTACTATTTCTATCCTCCTGTTATCAGCTTTTCCCTCGGACGTCTCGTTTGAAACTGCGGGTTGATATTCACCGTAACCGGCAGAGGAGAGAAGGGTCGGATCGATCCCCACATCTGTCTGAAGGATGCGAACAACTGCCAGGGCACGGCTGGCGGACAACTCCCAGTTCGAGGGGAATTTTTCCTTAAGTCGCCCACCAATGGGCACGTTATCTGTATGCCCCTCGATCTGGATCCTCTTGCCTTGGATCTTTGCCAGCTCTGCACCAACCTTTCTGAGGATCTTAATTCCAGTTGGTTTAACGCTCGCCTTTCCCGAATCGAAGAGGATCTTATCGACCAGATTCACCGAGAGCCGGTCCTTCATCCGCCGTATCTGAACCTCTCCTGCCTCGATCTCGGTCTTCAAACCCTCAACAAGCTCGTCATAGGTCGTCTTCAGTTGGGTGAGCTCTTCATCCCTTCTCTTTTGAAGATTCTCATAACCAGCTTTAAGACGTTTTAGCTCATCTTCCCTGAGAACAAGTTTCTCCCTCAGACCTGTATTGGTCTCCTGAAGTTTTTTGTTTATCTCCATAGTATCCTTGATGATCCTGGACTGTGAAACCTCCTTGGTCTGAATGATGTCACTTAAACGCTGATTCTGGACCCTGAGTTCCTCAGCAACAGCCTGCTCGGTTTCAAGCTTGCTGTTGAGCAGATCCCTCTCGTTGGTCATATTTGTCAGGTCCTTTTCAAGAGGATCGTTATTTGCCTTCTGCTCCTTGTAGTTTGCCGCATTTCGATCAGCTTCATCGGACTTGAGCAGATAATCCTTCTTGCTCACCATACAGCCGGATAAAGCTGCCACGAACAAAAGAAGGCAGGCCAGCACAGCTATTTTTCTCATCATGGGAACACCTCCATCTGTGAGATAAAACTATCTTATATGTAGAATTGACTGTCAAGGTAACTGATAGTTTCTGGTTTCGAGTTTCTGGTTTCGGGTATATTAAAACTGTACACATTTTTCAACTCGAGACTCGAGACTCCAGACCCGAAACTCTATTTACAGCACCACAAACGGTGATGGAACAAAAGTCAGTACAAGGATTGCCAAAGCTGTAAACCCTACTTTTCTCCTGGTGGGGTCCAGTTCTATGTGAGGCAACAGCACAGGTGGATGGCGTACTCCAAGGAAAACCAGGAGAAGAGCCCAGATGAGCCAGCCCTCCCAGAAAATTATGCCCATAAGGATGAGTGAGATATGTACTACTCTGGCCAATCTATCGGCTGTTCCTGGAAATAAGGCCTTGGCGATGTGACCGCCATCCAGCTGTCCTACCGGTAGAAGATTCAATGATGTAATAAACATCCCGATCCATCCCGCGAAACCCACGGGATGCAGCAGCAGTGTATTCCCGACGGGCAGGTGTCCCACGACCAGGAATCCGGTAAGATAAACTATGAGGCTGTCTCCGAGAGCGATGGAGCCCGATTCGCTACCAGCCGGTACAATATCCGAAAGGGCAAAACCAATGAATAATGCGGGCAGGGCAAGGAAAAAACCCACAAGGGGTCCGGATGCTCCTATGTCCAGGAGGGTTCGTCTGTCCCATATCGCCCCCTTTATTTTTATAACAGCTCCGAAAGTTCCCACCAGGGAAGGTGCCGGAATGAAGTACGGCAGGGTAGCGGGCACACTGTGAACCCGGGATGTCAGATAGTGCCCCATCTCGTGTCCCAGGAGGATCGTCATCAGAGTCAGGGAGAACGGGAGTCCCTTGAATAAACCGATGGGATCACTTATCGGATTTATCCCCAACTGCATGGCTCCGGCCGCCGTTGTCGTCAGGAACGTAGCCAGGAACAGGATAATATGGATCCTGTGACTTTCCCTGCGGGGAGTTACATCTTTTGCGCCGTCCGGTGAATTACTATACCTGTCAACCACAGCGACC
>DAOVVW010000259.1 GCA_030636965.1 Pseudomonadota bacterium
AGATTTGTTATGGCGCGGCCGGATACTGTGAGTATTGGTTTATTATCTGCCGAGATATTCGAGAAAAACGGTCTGGGTGAAAAGGCCAGATCCAGCGTAAGCGGATTCACAGAATCCTTTTCCAGGGCAGTTCAGATGCTCGCCATCGGAACCGCGGATGCCATCATTGGCTGGTCTATTCTCGGTAATTGGGATCGGGACAGACTCGAAGTAGTCCCAATTCAGTCGTCCAACATTCCGCGGATCTCTTACATTTCAGGTGCGGTTTCGGTATATTCAAAAAACCCGGATCTGGCCCGGGACCTTCTCGATTATCTTGCCGGTGGGGAGGGAAAATCTGTTTTTGAATCACATGGCTATCCGACGGATGTGGGGGATATCCATCACCTGGTATCCGCTTCCGCAACCATAAGTGGCCGATATGAACTTCCAGATCGGTGGAGATAATGTCAGGACGGCGCAATTGGGGATTCTATACGGTTATCGCATTTGCACTGGCTCTCTCCCTTGGGCTGATCCTTACAATCCTGCTCTCTCAGTTGGGTTACAGCGGGATAGAGCAGTCCCTGAACTCCTTTCTGGACCCTGGAATAAGACACGCGATATTTTTGAGTCTGTTAACCGCCACGGGTTCCGCCATTCTGGCATTGCTTGTGGGGATACCTGCGGCATACGGCCTGGCGCGGTACAGGTTCCCCGGCTCTCTCGTTGTTGATGTCCTGCTTGATTTGCCCATCGTCCTCTCGCCCGTGGCAGTTGGACTGTCTATGCTTCTGTTCTTCCGCTCCGGGACGGGACAGTGGATTGAGGGCCATCTGCTCCGCTTTGTTTTCGAGATCCCGGGGATCCTCCTCGCTCAGTTCATCGTGGCTCTGGCTCTTACCATCCGGGTTCTTAAAGCGGTATTCCAGAACATCGACGAAAGGTACGAACAGGTGGCCTGCTTCCTGGGATGCACGCCCTGGCTGGCCTTCCGCAAGGTGACACTTCCTCTCGCTGGGAAAGGGATCATGGCGGCGTTTATTCTGGCTTGGGCCAGATCTATGGGTGAATTCGGGGCGACTGTGACCCTGGCCGGTGCGGTTCCAGGGAAGACAGAGACGATCCCGGTGGCGATTTATCTGCGCATGGCCCGTGTAGATATCTCCGGTGCGGTGTCTCTAATGATCGTTCTTTCTTTTATCAGCCTTCTCGTCCTCTTTGGCGTCAGGATCCTCGTCGGGAGAAAAGGATGATCGAGGCTACCGGTCTAAGCATTAGATTTGGACAATTCCTTCTGCAGGATGTGAATTTAGCTATTCATTCGGGGGAGAGTTTTTTTATCCTCGGGCCCTCGGGGGCGGGGAAATCACTTCTTCTGGAGACGTTACTGGGGATTCGCCGGCCTGATGCCGGCAAGGTGTTCCTGGATGGACGAGACATCACAGATCTCCCTCCAGCTGCCCGTCAGGTAGCATATGTTCCCCAGGATCTGGCTCTCTTTCCCCATCTCACTGTTCGAGAAAATATTCTGTTCGGTCTTACGATTCAGGGGATTTCATCTGAAGAAATGTCGGAACGTTTGAGCCGAATGGTGGACCTTCTGGAGCTGCAAGAGATCATCGACCGGAAAAGTGTTTTGAGCCTCTCAGGAGGCGAAAAGCAAAGGGTGGCCTTAGCCAGATCTCTGATTCTCAATCCCAAGGTGCTCTTTATGGATGAGCCGTTCAAGGCACTTGATGTTTCCTTGAGACGGCGGCTACTTGCGGAGGTCAGACACCTGCAGAAGAGCCTGGGGCTGACACTGGTACACGTTACGCACGATCCAGAGGAAGCCTTCCTCCTGGCTGACCGGGTGATTGTCCTGATGGAGGGTCGGATCGAGCAGGTGGGAACACCCAATGAGTTGTATTACAGACCCGTCAACCTTCGTGTAGCTGGATTCCTAATGCTTCAGAACCTTTTTCCGGGCCAGATTGGGAAAAAGACAGGGGATGGTTATCAGGAGATCTTTTTAGAAGACGAGGATATCATGCTGCTTTCTATGCCATCATTAAAATTCCCTGAGGGAAACCCCGTGTTGGTTGGCGCAAGGCCGGAAGAGGTGATAATAGTTGCACCAGGCCGTCCGCCCGATACCGAAATTCAGAAGAACCTGATGCTTGCAGAAGTAATGGAGTGGGTTGACCTGGGACATTATCGGTCGGTGAACTTAAGAGTTGGTCAGTTAAAGCTGGAAAGTTGGATGAGTATCCGGGAGGCCCGAGAGCATCCCCTAGAAGTCGGAATGGAGGTTTGGTGCCACATCAGACCCTGGAGCCTGTGTCTGCTTGCGCCTGAGATGTAAGGTCGGCTCAAGAAATTCCTGTCGCAGCCAGATGGCTGAGGATTGGGCCAGGCACATGTACGGGGATGCGGTGGAGGTGTATTCCGCCGGTACCGCTCCCAACAGTGTAGACCCCAGTGTATGACATTCACGACCTCCCCACGAGGCTTTAAAAAATAAGGATCGCTTAGAGTTCGAATCCTGCATCGCACCCCTTTTTGATAACTAACCCATAGGTTCTGGGTTGAACCAACCTCGCTTGGGAGTGGTACCAAAGTGGTGCCATCGCCCTGCAAACCCTTTATTCATGCGGTAGTCAGCGGGTTCCCTTCGACAAGGCTCAGGGCAGGCGACTCCCGCCAGCGAGACTAACGATTGTAAGGCTCCGACCAGGGCGAAGTCACGTCGTAGTTGAAAACGTAGACGGAGGCCTTTTCTTATGTTAGAGGGGGCACCCTTCCCCTCGACTCCGCTCGGGACAGGCGACGCGTTTCACTTGCTCCCCTCGACAAGCTCGGGGCAGGCGACACGTTTCACTTGCTCCCCTCGACAAGCTCGGGGCAGGCGACGCGTTTCACTTGCTCCCCTCGACAAGCTCGGGGCAGGCAGG
>DAOVVW010000025.1 GCA_030636965.1 Pseudomonadota bacterium
ATTGATGATGACACTGTTGAATGGGATGTCACAATGGCCCTGGTGGGGGTTGCGAAAACCGACCAGGAGTCCGTAGTCGCTCTCCTGTCGGACGATGATGAATTGATACGGCGCAGAGCCCTGGAGGTCCTTGAGAGACTCGGAGGGGAGATATCAACTGAAAAGATCTATCCCCTCCTGCTCGACCAGAGTGGACACGTCAGGAAGCAGGCTGCTCGGACTATCTCCGTTATGGGGGATATCGCATCTCTCGATCCCCTGCTTTCTCTCCTTGAGGATGAGTACGATGATGTTGCGCAGGGAACCGCTGAAGCCATAGCCTTGATCGGGGGGAAAGACCCGGGTGCGCTTGCTAAAAAGATCGAACCCCTCCTGTCTGCGGCAGTTCCCATGACGAGGGCTCTGGTCATAAGGATTCTTGGAGAAGTGGATGCGAAGAGGCACGAGGCCTTATTTCTGAATGCCCTTCAGGATGAGGAGCCGCTGATCCGGGCCGCGGGGATAAACAGTCTTAAAAAGATCGGTGAAAGTGACGTTTCCTCTGCAATAATAAATTCCCTTGCCGACGAAGACTCAATGGTCAGGGTTGAAGCTGCTCTCGCACTGGAGGAATTGAAGGTTCCTGAAGCGGCTGCGCCTCTGATGGCCGCTCTCAACGACCATGATCCCTGGGTGAGAACGGTGGCTGTCTCGGCTCTGGCTTCCCAGCCAGAGGTTGATGTTCAGGATCTGGCTGACCTCCTTGATACCGATGACAGGATAATAAAGTCTTCTGTAATTGAGGCGCTGGGAAAGAGGGGGGCCGAGGGTAGGGAAGATGTTATAGACATCCTGAGGGAGACCTTCAGGGGGGAAACAGTAGAGATAAAGTGCAACATCTGCAGAGTGATAGGCCAGATAGAGGGTGCAAGAAGCCTTGATTTTCTGACGGTTGCAGCCCAGGACGAGGACAGTAGCGTAAGAACATTTGCTGCACAGGCCCTGGCATCCTTCGATGAGGATGCTGCGCGCAGGCTACTGTTGAATATCTCCGAAAACGACCCTGACAGGAAGGTCAGGGAAGCCGTCAGATCCATTATCTCTTCTGGAAGCCGGGATGCTGTTTGACCATCCTCCAAGGATCGATCTGACAGGCGAGGAGTTCGAGCTCCTCTCTGCATTCATATACGATTACTGCGGTCTGTATTTCGACGACAGCAGTAAATTCCTGCTGGAAAGCCGGCTCCAGAATCGCCTCAGAATCCATCATTTTGATTCCTTTCTAAAGTACTACCAGTATCTTCTGTACCATCCCGAAAAAATGAAGGAGATAAACGAGCTTATTGACGTACTCACAACCAATGAAACATATTTTTTCAGGGAGATGAAGCAACTGGATGCCTTCTCCATGGAAATACTCCCTGAACTGGCCCAGCGTAATGCCAGGACAAAAAGGCTTAACATCTGGAGCGCAGGCTGCTCTACTGGTGAAGAGCCTTATACCCTTGCCATACTTCTTGCCAGGACCGGGCTCTTCTCACAGGACTGGAATATAAATATAATCGGGACCGATATCAGCCAACGAGTATTGAAAACCGCGAGAAAGGCTGTGTACACTCAGTCATCCTTCAGGGTTACTGAGAAGGAGTATATAAACAGGTATTTCAATGAGATCGACGGAAAATGCCATCTTGACGATTCCATCCGGTCCATGGTCCAGTTCGGGCATATCAACCTGCTTGACGGAAAGATGCTGGGTCTTATTTCCGCCTGTGACATTATTATGTGCAGGAACGTTATTATTTATTTCGATGGAAACGCAAAGGCGCGGGTGGTCAATTCATTTCACAAAAAACTGTCCCCGGGTGGATATCTCCTTCTTGGCCATTCGGAATCTCTCATGAATATAACAACGGCTTTTAAGCTCAGACATTTAAAGCATGCTATGGTCTATCAGAAGGCGGGCGAGGAGCATTCTTGAAAAATATCAAAAAAATAAAAGTGCTTGTTGTTGATGATTCCGCATATAACAGGAAAATGATCAAGTCCATGGTTCTTGAGATGGATGAGGTGGAATCTGTCAGTGTGTCCTCTGATGGAGAGGAGGCTATTAAACACATCCTCGCCGACCAACCTCAGGTAATAACCCTTGACCTGAACATGCCCCGTATGGATGGCTTTACATTCCTTCGCTGGCTGATGAAACATAATCCTCTGCCAGTTGTAGTAGTGAGCGCTGAAGGCGGAGAAAAAAACGTCTTCAGAGCCCTCGATCTGGGAGCCCTGGATTTTATCGTTAAACCTGTGCGCTACGCTTCAGAGAGAATTGTAGATATAAAACCGGAGCTACAGGAAAAGGTCAGAGCTGTTGCCGATATGGATCTTGGGCTGTATCTCTCCCGTCTAAGGAGAACGAAGCCTGAAGCAACACGAGCAGTCTCGCCCCGGTCCGAAGTAGAGGGAAAATTACAGGGTGTCGTGGTCATAGGGGCTTCCACCGGAGGGCCGTCTGCCGTTCAGAAAGTTCTTTCTGACCTTCCTCCCGATCTCCCCTATTCCTTTGTGGTTGTACAGCACATGCCCCCGGTTTTCACCGCGCAGTTCGCAAAACGTCTCGAAAAGAACACTTCATTCATCGCCAAGGAAGCCGAGGATGGTGACACCCTCGCTCCCGGTCAGATCTACGTTGCTCCAGGTGGATTTCATCTTGAAGTGAGGAAAATCAAGACCGGCAGGCTAGCAGTCAAGGAAAGGGGAAATGAGGATCGCTACGTACCATCCATAGATATGGCCATGTCCTCAGCGGCAAGGAGTTTTGGGGGCAGTGTCGTGGGTGTTCTTCTGACAGGAATGGGAAACGATGGAGCCAATGGTATGCTCGAGATCGTTAACGCCGGGGGTAAAACCATTGTGGAATCAGAAGAAACTGCGGTTATCTTCGGTATGCCGAGGGCTGCGATCGGCAAAAATGCTGCTGGATCAATTGTTGACCTTGATGGAATATCCGGAAAGCTGCTGGAGGTCCTGAAAGGCAACTCCGTCTTGAAAAAAGCCCGAAGCGATGATACTAAAAAGTAGGCATTACAGGAGAAGTTCAATAGGTGTATGATGACTTCGCAAGAAGTCATCAAAGCGCCCATTGAGGGCGCCCAAATCAATGACTTGCACATTACCATCGCGCCCGAGCATGGGCGCCCGTATCAATGACGTAAACCTTGAGTCATTGAGCCGTGAGGGAAGCGGAAACGACGCTTTTCGCTTCCCGCAGAGCAAAAAGCCATGGATGGACTTTTTACGACCCTATCAAACTTGACGGTCAAGTCTTGCGATATTTTCTTCGGCCCTCTTTATCTCCTCCACGCAGTAATTCCAGACACGATAGCTTTCCAGGCACAGGATCGTCAGGCCTGAAATGAAAACAGCCCAGAAATTTTCCTGGAGTTCTCCTGCATAGTAGTAGAAGCAGTAGAAAGCAAAAAGATAACCGAAGTGGGCCCATCCACGGTATGAGTTCGACCCCCTGCCCATTCTCGCCAGGATAAGTGTCAATGCCGAGAAGCTGTAGACTACCAGGGCAATGCTTATCAGAGTCACAGGTGGTGAGGGTCCCAGCACTTCGCGTATGCCGGTGGAGAGCGGGGGGATCAACCTTTTCTCCAGCATCGCTACGGCACTTATAATGGTAAACACAGCGGTCGCCCAGAACCCCACCTGCGTGCGGGAGCGAAGACGGCGAATTTTCTGTAGAATCTCCTGCCGCCGCAGATCTACATCACTGTTTTCTCGAGGGAATGATGGTGTTTTTTCCTGATTGGAGTTCATGAGAACAAAGAAATCTGTTGTGCAGCGCAAAACCGGCAACCGTCTATAACCAGACGCCGGTTTCTGCTACTTAAATATCGGGTTTTTGATCCCTATTCTTCAGGCGCCCGGTTTTCTTTGGTCGGTTACCATTCCATGAATGGTTTTCGCCAGGTCTTCTATCTCACTGACACCCTCGGGTACTGGTGTATCGTACTCGCCCCTGGACAAACTTGCCGTGTAATCGAACAGATCATTTATGGGCACAAGCACATTGCGCCTGAGAAGTGCAGCGCCTCCCCCAACCGAGAGCACCAGGATCATAACGCAGAAGACTATCATCCGCAAACGCAATGACGCAAGTGATTGGATGAATGTTTCCTGGGACAGACCTATGTCTAGAGTACCCAGTACGTACTGATCAGGTGAATGAACATGACATGATCCGCTGTAACAGGTTTCCTCGCCGTAAATTGGCGCTGTAATTGCCAGCACTTCACTTCCATGTTCATTTATATATCGGCGGGCGCTTTCCATCGACCTGAGCCTCGTCTCAGGTTCCGAGACGCTGTGACACCCGATACATCCAGCGGTTTTCTTATCTACCTGTCGGTTAAGCTCGTCAGAGGAAGAAGAGAATTTTATCACCCCCTTTTTATTGAAAATACGCACGTGTTCCACATCCTCCTGGCTTCCGATAGCAATTATCGTCATGAAAAGGGTCTCTCTGTCGGATTTCAACATGGAGTACCGAGTCGATTTTATTATTGTATCCGCAAGGTTGGCCTCATGTTTTATGGTATCTTTTTCGAGGTCGGCCTTTATGAATGAATACAGGACCATGCAGCTGACGATGACAAAACCGGTCAATGTAAGCGCAATGGGGAAAACGGCTCTTTTCAAAAAATTATTCAGCATTTTATATTCCATAGAGTCGTAAAAAATCCATCCATGGCTTTTTACTCTATCCCCCTGCTCGTGGCAGATCTCTTCAGGGTACTGTTTTCAATACAGGCTTTCCGGCCTCAAGTTTATTTTGCTGTTCGTCGAAATACGCCTGCCTGGGCGGGTTCCTTCCCTGGAAAATGACTCTTTTCCACAGCCGTTGAATATTCCCTGAAAGGTGCCGGTTTCCAGGAATAGAGCACCGGCAGGCGATAGAGTATGAATCGGTAGGTAATGATATAGATCGTAAACAGGGTAACGGCAATGATGATCTCGAAAATATGGGGGATCTCCTGATATAAATTCCAGTTAAACGCTATGATAGCCGTGTTGAGCCGGTTAAGGACAATCCCGAATACGGTCATAAAAGCTGCAAACCGGGCGAGGCCTGCCAGATTTCTCCTAATTGATACGGAAAAGAGAATCAGCGGAATTATTACTCCAACGGCCATCTCCAGCATGAACCATAACCCCCACCCTGTGGCGAGATAGGCCCATTCATTGTCGTGCGCTATACCGATCAGTTTCAGGGCGATATATGTGACCATCGCCATGCTCGCTCCCTTGGCCAGGCCGATGGTCAGCCTGTCCAGATTCTCCAGGAAATTGTCGTCACAGCGCCATGCCATGGTTTTCTTGACTACGGTACTTACAACAATAACCATGCCCAGACCCGCAAATATGGAGGAGCAGAAGAAAAAGATCCAGAGGTACGGGGCTGAATACCATAGCGGATGCACTTTACTCGGAGCGTATGAAAAAAGTGCGCCCAGCGCTCCCTGGTGAAGAGTTGAAAGGATAATACCCGCTACGGTCAACCCGATAGTTATCCGCTTAATAAAGAGTTTGGCAAGGGGCCAGTTAGCCCACTCGAAAAAGGCCTCTGACACCTCCATCATCTGGACTGTAAGATATACAGCAACATGCCAGCCGACCAGGAAAAGGACAGCTGCTGTCCCCCAGGTGACGAACATGGGATAATGCAGTCGCCACGGCTGCCCTAGATCTACGAGAAGATAAATAACAGCAAAGAGATACCCCAAGAGACCGTTAAGAAGTGCCAGCCTTTCAATCGGTTTGAAATCCCGGCGACCGAATAACTCAACTGTTGTACCGAGAAGAAAACCGGAAGCAGACAGCGGGACCATGGTGAACAGACCGAATCCCAGAAAAAGTCCCCACGGATAATCGTTGGATGAATGCGTCACAGTTCCCAGACCAAAAACAAACCTGTAAACAATGAGTGGAACACCTAAAGCCAGGATGATACACATCGCCCAGTTGAGAGGGTTTCTCATTATCTGGCTCAGATACTCGCGTGGAGCAAGTCCGAGGAGCAATTTTTCCTTGAAACTCCAAGGCTTTTTGGTGTCGGGTTCATGAAGAGAATCTATTATTAAGAGTCCCTTCCCGCTGAGTTCCCTCATTTCACTCCTCCTTCCGTTCTGGTTCATGATTTTCTTCACCGCTCTCTCTATTGTCCCCGGTAGCAAGCAGGTGAAACCCCATGAAGAGAGCAGGCCATACCGCTAGAACAACAGGGACATTTGAGAGGAATTCACTCGCGTTGGACAGAATGGGATCTTTCTGCAGTGTTGTGTCTATCCCAACCTGCTCGAAGGGAACACCCGACAGGTACATCCACGCCGTACCGCCGACCTCCCTTTCGCCGTAGAGATGGTCAATGTAAACATCTGGATGCATTCTGATGCGTTCATGGGCGATCTTTATGAGGTCATCCCGGTGACCAAAGGTAAGAACTTCCATGGGACACGCTTCGATACACGCCGGCGGCTGTCCATTTACCAGGCGCGTGTCGTAGCAGAAGATGCATTTTTTGATTACCGGGTTCAACGCCTTGGAATACGTGTAGGCTGGGATACGGAAGGGACACGCAATCATGCAGTTCCTGCAGCCGACGCATGCTTTCGGGTTGTAGATAACCGCTCCCTCTTTCGTTTTTGTATAGGCACTAACGAAACACGATGTGAGACAGGCAGGTTCATTACAGTGGTTACACTGTATTTTCCTGTAGACCGCCTCCTCAGATCCCTCTGCATCATATCGGTTAACAACGGTGTAGGCGTTCTCGTCAGTCCTGCGCTTCTGTTTCCCGTCGTGATGAACCTCATCGAAAACCGATTGATCATAAAAAGGTCGATCCGGGACAGGCAGATTCTGTTCATTATTGCAGGCTGCCTCACAAGTCCTGCATCCGACACAGCGGGTGAGGTCAACAAGGACACCCATCCCCTCCGGATATCCTTCAAAATCTGCTTTCCCGTGGGCTGCTTTGCCGTTCATGATTACCGCGGTAGCGCCCCACATGCCAGCAAGGATAAACTTCCTGCGAGTGATCCCTTTCATATTCCTCCCCCGTGAGTAATGTTCAGTTAAGTAAATCCCTCATTAATGTTCTTTACCTGTACCGCCTACTCCGGATGCCATAGCATCCGCACGGTAATAACTGTCTCCAGCGGCAGTTCTTTCATGGCAGTCCTGACACCCGGTCGGAGCACCCATTTCCCTGTGACAGGCGACGCAGTTGAGGTGGTAGGCAGCTTTCAATCCAGGCTTGTCATTGTGATAGAGGTTGGGATCTTCCATTTTGGTTTTGAGATACTCAGCCGAAAATGGATCTGCCGTATGGCACCCGCCACAACTTACCTCCTCTGTAGGCTCACTTTCCCGGTGGCACCTCGCACAGTCCTCATCGATTACATAGCTGCCCAGTGTGTGGTGGTGGCACTCAGAACAGGTATCTGCCAGGTCGAGGTGCATCTCATGATCGAAGTACACTTCGCCAAACAGCCCCGCAAGCGAGCCGATCTCAATTTCGGTGGGTATTCTTCCTCGCTCACCTGTAGCCCTCTCCGGTAAAATAGTCATCAGGCTCATAATCGCGAAAATTATCGTTATAAATATTGTGCTACGACTGCAAGGCATTGTTTTCTCCTCTGTGAAAACTCTCTTTCCCACGCTATCTAGACACTATACCGGGACTGCTCACAGGCCCAATTCTCTCTTTTCTTCCAGGATACTCTTTCTCTCATCTGGTCTCTTGATGACATATTTGTAAAACAACGGGAACGTCACGAAGAAACCGATACAGATCAGGTATTCGACGGCCTTGATATAACTGTAATAGTCCACAAGTGTGTAGACCTTGACGAATTTCCCTGCTGCGCCTATGATTCCGGAAAATAACTCGGACATTTTCATCCCCTTTTAAAGCTCTTCCCTTGTATGCGGGAAATAAAATTCATTTCTTCTACTGTTTATAGGGTCGTAAAAAGTCCATCCGTGGCTTTTTACTCTTCGGAAAGTAAAAAGTGTCATTTTCACTTTCCTCACAAATCAACAACTTGCTGTGCAAGTCATCAAATAGGGCAGGAGATAGTGGAAGGGTCTTACTGTCCATGACAAGGCACTAGGAATGAACCCTGCAAGATTCACCGCTTGTCCTCCG
>DAOVVW010000024.1 GCA_030636965.1 Pseudomonadota bacterium
CATCAGACTACCTGCGAAAGCTTGCCAGCAATGGGAGGGGGTTTTTTAGCTAAAATTGGAAATTGGATCACTTATTTTCACCCCTCCCTTGATGGGAGGGGAACATAAGGGGAGGGTGGTAATATATCCCCCTCTCCTCGGTCCTCTCCCGCCAGGGGAGAGGAAGAGTAAGGTTGTGGTGATGTTTGTTAGCCCAGAGCCCAGAGCCTAACGCCCAGAGCCTTGTTTCACTGATCACCAATTACTCATCACGCATCACGCATTACCCGTCACGATCTTGGAACCTGGAATTTGGAACTAGTTCACTACCCGAGTACTTCACGCGCCCTATTCCACCCCTTCTCCTTGATCATCTCAACATTCTCCTTAGAAAAATCCAGCATCGATCCCAGTGGCTCCTTTGGTTCAATAATCGTACACTTGAACCACTTGTAGGGTTTGCCCTTTATATTAGTCAGGGTAAGCCCGGCCTTTTCGGTCTCTTTTACATTCCTGTTTATGTGGATGAACTCGCGGATATCAGAAGTAAATATTTCATTACCGGCTATAGCAATAGTTCTGATACCAATATCCAGCACATTGTGAAACTCCTGAGTTACCGGCGTCGGGTGCCTGGGCCGGCAATTTATTATGAATACCTCCTCCGGATCCTGGTCAAGCACATCCCCGATGGGTGAAAACCGCCTGAGGGAGCCGTCCACCATATCCTGGCATTCATCGGACACGACCATCGGAGGCCATATTATGGGCATAACGGTAGAGGCAAGAATGGCCTTCTTGATGTCCGGGCTGTCGTGGTGGTAGAGGGTGTAGCGGCCGGTTCTGAGAGAGACAGTACCCACCCTGAAATCTATCACGAATTTTTCAGGGTCCACTTCTCTGTCAATGATCCTGGCAAGGGGATCGTTTCCATAGACTGACTTTGCACCCCTTAGAAGCCTGAGGTACGTCCAGAAGTTGAGCTTTCCGGTGTATACCTGATTGTCACAGATAGTTTTCCAGATCGCCTCCAGGCGTTTGTACTTTTTCATGGAGAGCATGGCACCATTGAGCGCCCCCACTGACACTCCGGCTATCACATCCCACTCGTATCCCTTCTCCTCCCGGGCGTACTTCTCAACTCCCACCTGGAAAGCGCCTTTGGCTCCACCCCCACTCAAAACCAGTGCCACTTTGCCCATGAAAACCTCCCGTTCGTGACTCAGCGATTACAGTAGCCTATTTCGGTTCATCTCCAAATTAGTTGGTGGAATTCCTATTTATATGGCCGGGTTTTTGGTGTAATTACTCGGCTTTTGCCGGAACTCATTAATTATGCATTAACCACCAACTAATTTGGAGATGAACTCTTATTTCAAACCTTCAACATTAAACTTTTCCAAATACTGGGTGTCTAAATATTGGGAAGAACCATACATAAGATATTCTGTAGTATATTATATCATGGAGTGGCATCATTCATAGCCGATGTTGTTTTGAATTACTGAAACCTGCATTTTAGAAGCCGCTGTTTTTTGCTAGTATTACCAGGTGACGCATATCGATTCTCTCAAGTATCATTAATTATGACTTTAGGATTATCACCGGAGTTCAACCAGGGAAAAGTTGAAAGTTACCTCGACGGAAAACGGCCCATCCTCTTTTTTTAGTCCTGTCCCTACCACGTTTATTAAAGGCTTCGGGGCATGGTGCGTCCTTTCAATGGTATTGATGCTTGCAAGTTCCTGCGCCACCTATGCACCTGAACAGCGCTCGCAGGCTCCCCCTGAATTACCGCAGACCTTCACTCTATATGAAAACACCGCTCCATCTCCGGAACGCTGGTGGGAATCATTCGGATCAGCTGAACTCAACGGCCTGGTTGAAGAAGCCCTGAAGGACAACCTGACCCTGAAGCAGGCGTATTCCCGCCTGGATCAATCCAGGGCCCTGGTGACCAAGGCCGGTTCAGACCGTTGGCCTGATCTTGAGTTAACATCCGAAATATCCAATACGCTTAGGCGCACCGACACCGGCACAGGCTCTGCTTCCACAAGCACGGTAAGGAAGAGGAGCCTGGGCCTGGCCAGCAGTTACGAGCTTGACCTGTGGGGAGAGGTAAAGAGCGAGTATTTATCCGCGCGTTTTGACATGGAAGTAACCCGGGAAGAGCTAAACACAGCGGCTCTGACCCTCGCATCAGAGGTAACCCTGAAGTGGCTTGAAGCAATCTCCGTCAGGCAGCAGCTGGAGTTGATAGACAACCAACTGGAGACCAACCTGATAACGCTGGAGCTTATAGAACTTCGCTTTCGAAAGGGGGCGGCCACTGTCCTGGATGTCTTTCAGCAGCGTCAGGCGGTCAAGGAAACAGAATCGTCTATTCCCCTCCTGGAAGCACAGCTGCAGACCCTTAAACATGAGATTGCTGTCCTGTTGGGCAAACCTCCCCGTACCAGGTTGAGCCTCGGGAGCGCTCATCTTCCAACGGTGGGGTCCATACCGGATGCTGGTGTGCCTGCCGATCTGCTTTCACGTCGGCCGGATGTCAGGGCCGCAGGTCTGAAACTGAAATCTGCGGACTGGATGGTCAGTGCCGCGCGGGCTGACCGCCTTCCGGCAGTTAGGCTAACAGGTTCTGTGGGCTACAGCGCCGGCGAGTGGTCCGGGCTCTTCGACAACTGGGTACGAGTCCTCGCAGCCAGCATAACGGCTCCGTTATTCGACGGTGGGAACCGGAGGGCCGAGGTAAAAAGACAGACCCAGGTGGTAGAGGAACGACTGGCAGCCTACAGGCTGGCTGTTTTTACTGCTATCATGGAAGTTGAGGACGCCCTTGTGAACGAACGCAAGCAGGGCGAGTATATCGCAGCCCTGTCCGACAGGCTAAATATAGTTCGCAGCACACTTACAGAAGCCCTCCAGCGATACCGCAAAGGGCTCAATGATTACCTTCCTGTCCTCAGTGCCTTAACTTCAACTCAACGGCTCGAGCGAACTCTTGTGCAGGCTCGTTTGCAGAGGCTGAACTACCGCGTCATGCTCCATCGTGCATTGGGTGGATCGTGGATGCAGGATGAACTGCAAAACCAGGAGAGTAATTAAATGACTGAACAGACAGATCAAAAACGGCTTACTTCCAGGGAAAGGGTCGCGCTGACCGCTGTCGGAATTATCTTCCTGGTGGTTGCTGTTGCCGCATCATCTTATTTGCTGAAAAATCGTCCCAAACCACAGAGAATAAAACCGCCTGCAAAAGAGTTAATGGTAGATGTGCGGGAACTGGTACCATCAAGTCAGAATATATTTATTCCCGTTATGGGCACTGTAATTCCCGCTGTACAGGTGGACCTTCAGGCCAGGGTAAGCGGCGAAGTAGTGTGGACTCATCCTGAGCTTATCGAGGGAGGCCTGGTTTCAAGGGGCGGCATCCTCATAAAGATTGATCCGCAGGATTACGAACTGGCCCTGATCGCGAGCAAGGCTAATCTGGAGTCTGCCAGGTACGAGTTGTCAGTGGAGCAGGGCAGGCAGGAAATAGCCAAGCGAGAATGGGAACTGCTGGACCTGGGAAAGGAGGCTTCCGACCTCGATAGAGAGCTCGCCCTTCGCAAGCCTCATCTTCGAGAAAAACTCGCTCGGCTCAAGGCAGCCGAGGCTGTCGTCGCCAAAGCTGAGCTTGATCTTTCCCGTACTGTGATCAGGTCACCCTTCAATGCGGTCATCAAGTCAACTGATATCGATGGCGGCGACCAGGCGACACCACAGACAAATCTCGCCGAGCTGATTGGAACCGACGCCTACTGGATACAGGCCACAATCCCTGTGGATCAGATAAAGTGGGTCAGGCTCCCTGAAAAGGACCGTAATCCAGGGACCACCGCTAAAATCCACACTGGAACCGGCGGTGAGAGGTCCGGAAGAGTAATAAAACTTCTCAGCGACCTTGAACCGGGGGGACGCCTTGCACGCCTCCTTGTTGAAATGTCTGACCCCCTGGATCTGAAAAAGCCTGCTGACAGGCGACAGCCCGTTCTGCTGGGAGAGTATGTTCGTGTGGAAATCGGCGGGCGGACCGTGGATGATGTATTTTCCATCCCTCGAACTTTATTACGCAACGGCAACATGGTCTGGGTAGTTGATGCAGATGATCGTCTCAGATCAGCGACTATGGATATTGTCTGGCGCGATGCAGACCGTGTCCTGACAAGAGGGCTGAATCCGGGACAACGCCTGATCATCTCGGATATTCCCGCCCCGGTAGAGGGTATGGAACTGAGCGTCAACGTCTTGAACATTGAGGATAAAAACCCGTCTGGATCGCGACAGGGCATGCCTGGCAAGGGAGAAGGATCTAGATAATGGCAGAATCGAAAGATCTTCATCGGGGGGCCATCGCATGGATGGCTAACCACGCTGTGGCTGCCAACCTGATCATGGCTTTCTGTCTCATCGGCGGTTTCCTGGCACTCAAGAATATCAAGCAGGAAGTATTTCCCAGTACACAGCGAGATATTGTCCGGGTCCGGGTCTCCTATCCTGGAGCCAACCCTGAGGAGATCGAAAAGGGAATTGTCCTCGCGGTTGAAGAGTCCGTGCGGGGGATCGACGGCGTCCACGAGATCAGTTCAAGGGTAAGCGAGAATGTGGGAACCATTTCTATTGAGATCCTGGAAGGGCAGGATCTGCAAAAAGCAGCCCGGGACATCGAAAGCGAAGTCAACAGGATCTCAACATTCCCCGAGGAGGCCGAGGATGCGGTCATAACGATCGCCTCCTACAGGAGGGAGGTTATCTCCCTTGTTCTGTATGGTCAAACCGATGAGGCCGTGCTTCATGAACTTGCCGAACAGATGAGAGATCAGCTTCTCCAGGACCCCGACATCACACAGGTTGACCTTGCCGGAGTCAGACCCCTTGAGATCAGCATAGAGGTATCCCAGGAAAACCTCCGACGCTACGATCTTACCCTGGACGAGATCGCTCAACGTCTCAGGGAGGCGTCTGTTGACCTTCCCGGAGGAGGTATAAAAACAGAGGGTGGTGAGATCCTTATCAGGATGAAGGAGCGACGGGATTACGGCAGCCAGTTCGCAAGGACTGCCATTATTTCATCCAGTGACGGAACTGCGGTCTTCCTGGAAGATATCGCCACCGTAAAGGACTCCTACGAGGATGTAGACAGGTTCGCTCTATTCAACAATAAACCGGCAGTCATGCTGGAGATCTACCGTATCGGTCGGCAAACCCCGCTTCAGGTTGCTGCGGCGGTCAAGGAACAGCTGAATATTCTCAAGCCAAGCCTCCCCGAGGGGATTTCCATCCAGGTCCTGAGAGACAGGTCGGAGATATACCGGCAGCGCGTGAGCCTCCTTCTTAGAAACGGCAGTCTTGGAATAGTTCTGGTTCTTCTTATCCTGGGCCTTTTCCTGGAGCTTCGCCTGGCCTTCTGGGTGATGCTGGGCATTCCCATATCTTTTCTTGGGTCATTCCTGCTGCTTCCAGTGATGGATATAACTATTAATATGATCACCCTGTTCGCCTACATCATCGCCATTGGTATTGTTGTTGATGATGCCATCGTAGTTGGTGAGAACGTCTATCACTATTACCAGCAGGGGGATTCTTTTCCAGATGCGGCCATAAAGGGCGCAAGAGAGATGGCGATGCCCGTCACTTTCAGCATCCTTACGAACATAGTGACCTTCATGCCCCTCTATTTCATACCGGGTATGATGGGGAAGATATTCAAGATGATACCTATCGTCGTCAGCATAACCTTCCTCATCTCCCTATTCGAATCTCTCTTTATCCTCCCCGCTCACCTTGGGAACCAGAGGGAGCGGCAGCTGCGGGGGGTCAGAGCATGGTTTAACAACCACCAACAAGCGTTCAGCAGGAGCTTCTCAAGCCTGGTCCGCAACCGATTCGGACCCTTTCTCGACGCCCTCCTCACCAGACGCTACCTTGTTGTGGCTTTTTCCATTTCCATATTGATACTGGCCCTGTCCTATGCAGCCAGCGGCCGGATGGGATTCGGCCTGTTCCCCAAGATCGAGTCCGACTTTGCCAGGAGCGCGGCCATCCTGCCCTACGGCTCTCCCGTCACCAAGACCGAAGGAGCCATGAACCGCATGTACGCGGGTGTCAGGAAGGCTATTGAGGAAAGCGGCCACCCAGAACTGGTCAAGGGTGTTTTCGCCGAACTGGGCCGACATGGAAGCCACAATGCCTATATGACAGTGTATATGGCCGAACCCGAGATCCGGGACGAGATCATGAGCACCGGTGAATTTGTTTCCCTATGGCGAAAAGCCGTGGGGCCCATTCCCGGGGTCAAGCACCTCAGTTTTTCCTCTGATTTCGGAGGACCTGGCCACGGTGCAGGCCTCACGGTAGAGCTGAGTCATCGAGACATAAATGTTCTTGAAAGGGCCAGCAAGGACCTGGCAGCCGCTCTATCAAGCTATCCCCTGGCCAAGGATGTAGACGACGGTTTTCAACTGGGCAAGCAGCAGCTCGATTTTGCCATAAAACCGGAGGGTAAGAGCCTGGGACTAACCGCCAAGAATGTTGCTCGCCAGGTTCGCAACGCCTTTTACGGCTCACAGGTTCTGCGTCAGCAAAGAGGCCGCAACGAAATAAGGATAATGGTCCGTCTTCCAAGGGAGGAGCGTATCTACGAATACAATCTGGATGAGCTAATGCTTTTCTCCCCATCTGGCATACAGATCCCGCTGAGGGAAGCTGTTGAGGTAAAGCGAAGCCGCGCCTACACGGAAATAAACAGGAGAGATGGCAGGCGGGTTATCCAGGTTACAGCAGATGTCACACCCCGCAGCAAGGTGGACGAACTTATCGGCGGTCTTAAAACGAAGGAGCTTCCCGATCTGATCACTAAATATCCAGGTCTGATATACAGCTTCGAGGGAAGGGCAGCGGAGAGGAGAAAGAGTCTTGGGAGCCTGAAGGTGGGATTTATCCTGGCATTGATGGCTATCTTCTCGCTGCTGGCGATTCCCTTCAGGAGCTACATTCAGCCTCTTATCGTGATGTCCAGCATACCATTCGGGATAATCGGAGCCGTTGTGGGCCATGTCATTATGGGATATTCCCTCAGCCTCGTGAGCATGTTCGGCATAGTTGCCCTGTCCGGAGTCGTGGTTAACGATGCACTGATCCTGATCGATCTGGCAAACCGCAGAATCAGGAATTACAATGAATCGATTCACGATGCTGTGTTAGAGGCTGCAATTCAGCGCTTCCGCCCCATCATGCTCACAACACTTACTACCTTCGGCGGACTTTCGCCCATGATGTTCGAGCGGGCCCTTGCGGCCAGGTTCTTGATACCCATGGCCATCTCCCTCGGATTCGGGATACTGTTCGCCACGGTTATCACCCTGGTTCTGGTTCCATCCCTTTATATGGTTTCTGAAGATGTGAGGGGTATATGGTCCAGTGCGACCACCGGTTGGAGAAAGCTTTCGGGTACCGACCATACCTGATCCGGCACAGACTGTTTCAGGAAATTTAATCCCTGTATAAGACGTTTGGCGCTAGCAGGCCGGATGAATCCGATCAGTGAAAACCCTGATCGTTTCCATTAGTGCCTCCTGTCACCGTAGTGGAGGTAAAACCTGCCGCCCCTGTAGCCGTAACCGTTGTGCCTGCCATGATCTCTGTGGCCGTCTCCCAGGAAGGGCCCCATCCGATATCTGAACCTTCCACTGCGTCCATTCAGAAAGATGCCCGAGCTTCTTCCCGGATAGTAATAGTTCCGCTGCGGATAGTAATATTCTCCGGGATAGTAGTAGCCCTGATATCCATAGTCGCCGGAATAGTAGTCATCATAGTCCTGGTCCCGCTTCTTTTTGCCCACCACATATCTGTAAGGCACGGAGCCGTACCGGTCAAAAGCTGTTCGATAATCCTCTGGCAGTTCAATGACAGGTCTGGGGACGTTGCTTAGCGGAAGTGATTCCCACGGACCTCTGTAGGTAGCGCCTGCAAACCAGGCGCCCTGGACCCGCTTATACCACTTGCCCAGATGGAAGAAGATATCGTCTTTCGCATAGTCGATGAAGTAGACACCCTTATCGAAGATATAGGCAAGATGTGATGGCTCCTGGATATCCTTATCATAGTCATAGGTTTCACTACCATAGGTGTAGTTCTCCTGACCGTGATAGCTGGCAGACGCTGGAGTTGGCACAGCCGCAACGAGCATTGCCAAGATCATCATGCCAAGAAACACTACCAACGTAAGTCTTCTCACTGTAATGACCTCCTTTCA
>DAOVVW010000154.1 GCA_030636965.1 Pseudomonadota bacterium
CTCAGGATCTGCTGGGAAACGAACGGATCCATGGAAGAGGGTCTTCTTAACGATATGGTCAAGCTTTCCCTTGGATCCGGGGGATGCATCAAATTCGACCTCAAGGCCTTCGACGAGAGCCTGCATCTCGCTCTGACCGGTGTCTCCAACCAGCGAACCCTGGAGAATTTTGTCCGCATAGGAAAGAAAATACCGGAACGACCAATCCCTCCCCTGCTCGTAGCAAGCACCCTTCTTGTACCAGGATACATAGATCCGGCAGAAACAGGAAAGATAGCGCGTTTCATCGCATCAGTGAATCCTGACATACCCTACAGCCTGCTTGGCTTCTTCCCCCGTTTCAAAATGGTGGACCTTCCCGTCACCTCAAGAGAGCTTGCTGAGCAGTGCCTGACCGCTGCCAGGGAGGAGGGGCTTACAAGGGTGCGCATCGGAAATCAGCACCTTCTTGGGTAGAGCACCCTATAACCTCTGGATTTTATGTTATATTTTCTTTGTAAGGTTGAAACCATTACTTTTAGACAAGTATCCGAAAGGTGTGATATCTAGTGAACAGAATTTTTCTCGCAATACTTATGGTCTGCCTGATCGCCGGCACGGCGTACGGTTGGGATTTTGAGAAACACAGTATTCCAGTTGATCAGATACTGTCTGGAGGTCCCCCAAAGGACGGTATCCCCGCACTTTTAACCCCCCGTTTCGCAACACCTGCCGAGTCGGGCCTTGAACCGGAGGATCGTGTGATCGGATTCGTCTCGGGAGGCGATGCCCGTGCATATCCAATGCGGATCATGTCGTGGCACGAGCTTGTCAACGATGAGGTGAACGGCAAACCTGTTCTGGTCAGCTGGTGACCACTGGCAGCATCGGGAGTCGTGTACTCCCGCGAGGTAAGTGCAAGAAAGATGACCTTCGGAGTCTCCGGACTCCTGTACAAGTCCAATGTACTTATGTACGACCACCAGACTGAATCTCTGTGGCTCCAGGTAAAGAGGCGTGCCGTTACAGGCCCTCTGACAGGCACAAAACTTAAAGTCCTCCCCTCTTCCGTAACGACCTGGAAAAAATGGAGAAAGAGGTATCCGGAAACCAAAGTACTCTCCTTCGATACAGGCTACAGCAGGAACTATAGCCGTGATCCCTATGAGGACTATTACAGGAAAAGCGGCGGGTTCTTCTCATCCTTTTTCAGGGCAGGGCCGGGCGAAAAGGAAAAGGAGTTGGTTGCGGGAATCGAGATCGGAGACTCATCAAAGGCCTATCCAGTTGAGCTGCTCAGGAAAAAGGGGAAGTTGACGGACAACTTCAGCGGCAATGAGGTAACTATCAATTTCAATGAGGAAACTGATCAGCTTTCGATCAAGGATTCGGATGGCGTCGAGATCCCTAACGTCGTGGTATATTGGTTTGTCTGGAAGGGAATACATGCTGATTCCAGTCTCTATAAAGAGAAATAAAGCCGGAATCAGAGTCCCTTGTCCCAAGTCCCTGGTCCCACGTGAAAAATACACGTGGGTCGTGGGTCCTGGGTCCTGGGACACGCTATCAGCCACAGTCAGGATAAACGATGAAACTAAAAGATAAAGTAGCAATTATAACCGGCAGTGGCCGGGGGCTCGGTCGCGCATGCGCCCAGGCCTTCTCCAGGGAGGGAGCCTCTGTGGTTATCCTCAGCAGAACACCGGAGGAGATCACCGGGACTGCAACGGCAATCGAGAATGAAGGGGGAACAGTCCTTGCCATTCGAGCTGATGTCTCCAATTCCAGCGAGGTCGATGAGGTCGTGGCAGAGACTATGTCGGTCTTCGGCAGGATCGATATTCTGATGAATAACGCAGCCATCCTCGGCCCTCCCAGAGTTTTCCTGGAAATAAATCCGGAGGATTGGGAGCAGACGATGGATATCAATCTAAAGGGAGTCTTCCTCTTCTCCCGAGCCGTCATACCCCAAATGAAGAAGCAGGGAGCCGGCAAGATAATCAACGTTACCTCCGGACTGGCAGAGATCGTGATGCCCCCTTTCGGTGCTTACTCGGTAAGCAAGGCAGGAGTGAATCACGTTACCAGGATAATGGCTGAGGAACTCAGAACCTTCAATATTCAGGTCAATGCCCTTGACCCTGGAATAATGGACACGATCATGCAGGAAAAGATCAGGCAACTCGGTCCGGATATTATGAGTGAAGCCATGGCAGAACAGTTTGAAACCTTCCACACCGACGGACATCTGAAGAATCCAGAGGATATAGCATCCCTCGCTGTCTTCCTGGCTTCTGATGAATCGGATCTGATCACCGGGGAAATAGGGTCGGAACTTGATTACTCGACTTACGGATACAACCTCTGACTAAATCCCTTTTTGAACCACAGAGGTCACAGAGAGCACAGAGGTACACGTATCGGAGTAACGGCGTGTGGGGGTGTGGGCGTAGAACATTAGACATTAGAAATTAGAGCATTACATTAACCACGTTGGTCATTGGTCGTTGGTCGTTGGACGCGGTCTTAATTACTCCTCCGGTTCCACATGCACCACCACATCATAGATTCTGCTGTCCCTTTCCATAACCGACCTCTTTACAGCTGTGGCGATATCGTGGCCTTCGCGGACAGTGAGTTCCGGATCCATGCCAACGTGAGCTTCAATTGCTATCATGTTGCCCACATATCTGAACTTCATCTCCCTCACAGCAAGGGCACCTGGCACTTCCAGGATCATGCGCTCTACCTTTAACTCGTAGTCCACTCCCGGTGCGGTGTCGATGATCCTCATTACGGAATCCCATCCGATCTTGCCGCCTATCCTCACAATAACGATAGCTACTAAAAAGCCCACAGCAGCATCCGCCATGGCAAATTTGGGGACGAAAATAGCCAGGGTCACTCCCAGCAGCACGCCTGCCGACGTGATGGCGTCGCTCCGATGGTGCCACGCGTTGGCGATGAGAGACTGCAGGTGAAATTTCCTGCCTGTTCTGACAGTGATCCTGTATAGCCACTCCTTGGAAATAATGCTGGCTGCCGCAACAGGAATAACAAAGTAGGAGGGGACACTGATATTCGGTCTGTATATGGCCCTCACCGAGTCCACTGCTATAAACAACCCCGCGAGAACCAGTATAATGCCAAGGACCATCTCTGACAGATTCTCCACTTTTCCGTGGCCGTAGTGATGATCTTCATCCCTGGGCTTAGCGCCCAAGATGACACCCACCATTACAGCGGCATCCGAAACAAGATCGGTCATTGAGTGAAGGCCATCCGCGATAAGAGCCCTGCTGCCACCGAAATAACCCAGGACTATCTTAATGATCACGAGAACGACATTGATAACCGCGCCAATTTTTGTGACGCGTATAGCTTCGTCAACTCTGTTCGCGTCGTTATTAGCCGTCATGCGTTATTCCATTGGATCAAGTTGAAAGTTGCAGGTTAAAAGTTGAAAGTATTTAAGCAACACTTATTACTGAAGTATACACGTTGGACATTGGACTTTGGACGTTGGACCTAACAAAGCTCCCCCAGTGCACTTCGTATTTCACTCGGCATTCTCTTAGGTTTCAGGTTACCATCGACACAGACTATTGTAACTTCACCCTCCACCAGGAGCGTATCTTCACCGGCCCGATACACCCTGTTGGCAAAAGACACCGATGTCCTGCCCACGGAAATAATCTCTGTTTCTATACGCAGGAGGTCATCGTAGACAGCAGGATTCCTGTAATCGACCTTTACACTGACAACCGGAAAGAGGAGCCCCTCTTCCGCAAAATCTCGCACGGTGTAACCTGTCTCCCTCAGGGCCTCTGTCCTGCCCCTCTCAAAGAATCGCAGGTAATTCCCATAGTAGACTACACCACCGGCATCGGTATCTTCGTAGGTGACGCGGTATTGTGTGGTGAAGACCTTTTTTCCTGTTGTTTTGTTCATCTGTTTCAGGCTGTCCTCCCAGCCATCTCAGCCAGTGCGAAGGGCGCAGGGCGAAGTGCGCCGGCCATCGGGCGGAGTTTCTGATTTCTGGTTTCTAATAAACCAAACCAGCTCGAGGTCACTCTGTGTTCTCTGTGACCTCTGTGGTAAAACCCAGACTCTGTAATTTCTCCGTGTCCTCCGCCTGCCCTGAGCTTGCCGAAGGGTGCCTCCGTGGTGAA
>DAOVVW010000233.1 GCA_030636965.1 Pseudomonadota bacterium
AGACATAATAGTCGCTATCACCAGGCTCGTGCCCATATTTCCCTTCAACCTCCTTAACTACGGATTCGGCCTGACCAAAGTATATTTCAGGACATACGTAATGTGGTCCGCTATCTGTATGCTTCCGGGTACGATACTATACGTCGTTGGATCGGCAGCTATTCTTGAAGCGTTAGCCCAGGGCAGGGTTCCGTGGATACTGGTAGTAATCGTTGCCATGATCCTTGCAATAATCATACTTCTTACAAGGCTCGCCAGAAAAAGACTCAAAGAGGACAAACCCGAAACCGTTGAACAGAAAATTACCGTTAAGGAGTCCGAAAATGAGTGAAGTGATGAAGTTGATCCCCGACGATGAGCATAATCAGACTCTGATTTCCAACGTGCATCCTGCTGAATGGATAAATCCCGAACCGGCAAAGCAATATAATCTGGTTGTGATTGGCGCAGGGACGGCTGGTCTGGTCACGGCAGCTGGAGCCGCCGGAGTCGGCGCCAAGGTAGCCCTTGTCGAGAGGCATCTCATGGGCGGAGACTGCTTAAACGTGGGGTGCGTGCCCTCCAAATGTCTCATCCGTTCCTCCAGGGCAGCGGCCGACGTCAGGGACGCAGGAGACTTCGGTATCAGTGTGCCGGATGGCGTTGAAGTAGATTTTGGCGCAGTCATGGAGCGCTTGCGAAGACTGAGGGCCGAGATAAGCACTAATGACTCGGCAAAGCGATACAGGGATGAACTGGGAGTGGACGTGTTCATCGGAGAGGGGAAGTTCACCGGCCCGAATAGTGCTGAAGTGGATGGAAAAGTCCTGAACTTTAAAAAGGCTGTTATAGCCACTGGTGGAAGGGCATTCGAACTGCCGGTGGAGGGTCTGGCCGAAGTCGGTTTCCTGACAAATGAAACGGTATTTTCTCTTACTCAAAGACCCGGCCGCCTGGCTGTAATAGGCGCCGGGCCCCTTGGGTGTGAGTTGGCACAGGCCTTCAGGAGGTTGGGAAGCGAGGTGTCCATTTTAGAGGTTGGGCCGCAGATTCTTCCCAGAGAGGACCGGGACGCGGCCAGGATCATAGAGAAGGCTTTCGAAAAAGACGGGGTCCAGCTTGTCCTGAGCTGTAATATTAGGAGAGTTGAAAAAGAAGGGACCCAAAAGCTGCTCCACTTGGAGTGCGGAAGCGAGAAGAAAGTACTACCGGTAGATGAGATACTCATCGGCGTAGGCAGGGTACCCAATGTTGACGGAATGGGCCTCGAAGCGGCTGGAGTTCAATACGATCCAAGGGCGGGTGTCATAGTTGACGACAGGTTAAGGACTACTAATCCCAGAATATATGCGGCCGGCGATATCTGCCTGAAGTACAAGTTCACACACATGGCCGACGCAGCAGCCAGGATAGTTATACAGAACGCTCTTTTCTGGGGCAGGAAAAAAGCCAGCGCTCTGAATATACCGTGGTGCACGTTTACAGATCCCGAGATCGCCCATGTGGGGATGTACGAGGAGGATGCAAAGAAAAAGGGCATAGAGGTCCATACGATCACCGTATCCCTGGGCGATGTAGATAGGGCAATAGCTGATGGCGAGAAGGAAGGGATGGTAAGGATCCATCTGAAAAAAGGTACCGACAAGATACTGGGTGCTACGATTGTTGCCCGACATGCGGGGGAGATGATAAGCGAGATCTCCGTGGCGATGCAGGCGAAACTGGGACTGGGAGGGATCTCAGGGGTCATACACCCATATCCTACCCAGGCAGAAGCCATAAAAAGGGCTGCCGATGCCTACAGCCGGACCCGGCTAACCCCTACGATCAAGGGGATCTTTGACCGCATCCTCAGGTTCCAGAGGGGCGGCTTAGCCTGACGTGCAATCAAGTCTCATAATTTTCACCCGATATCCGGAGCCGGGGAAGGTCAAGACTCGTCTTGTTCCTGCCTTGGGAGAAGAGGGCGCCAGCGATCTCCACCGCCGAATGGCAGAATTCACAATAAACACCGCCGGGCAGGTTAATCTCCCCGGGCTGCGTATAAAGACCTTCTATGATGGCGGTGACCTGGAATTGATGAAGGGCTGGCTCGGTGCAGACATTGACCTCTTCCCCCAGGGAAATGGTGACCTCGGGGTTCGGATGGGAAGGGCATTTGAAAATGCCTTTTCAGGCGGTATGCAAAAAGTGCTCATCATCGGGACCGACAGTCCATCCATAACACATCAGCTGCTGCGTCTCGCCCTGTTCAAACTGGAAACCAGTGACATGGTACTGGGACCGGCTGTCGACGGTGGCTACTACCTCATTGGCATCAGAAAACAGGCGGCGCCAAAGGCCCTTCCGGGAATAATGAACGACATTCCGTGGGGGACCGGAGGGGTTTTCGACCAGACTCTAAAGAAAGCCCAGGAGCTTGGTCTGAATGTGTACCAGACAGAAATGCTGGGTGATATTGACCGTCCGGAGGACCTCCCCCTCTGGCAAGAGGCCTCTGAATCTGAAGGCAGCCCACTGATCTCCGTTGTTGTTCCCACAATCAATGAAGAAGATAACCTGCCAGCTCTGGCAGAGAACCTGGTAACTGAAAAAAGGCTCGAAACAATTGTTGTAGACGGCGGAAGCTCAGACGGCACGGTACGTGTGGCGCGGCTTTTATCGTCAAATGTGGTTATTTCCGAAAAAGGCCGGTGGGTCCAGATGAACGCCGGAGCACAGGCCGCATCAGGCGAAATACTTCTGTTTCTGCATGCGGATACAAGACTCCCCCGGGGGTTTTCTGAACACATCAGGCAGGCCCTGGCTGATCCGGATGTCGTTGCCGGCGCTTTTCGCTTCGCCACCGACCTTGATAGCGCATCCATGAAACTTATAGAGTGGGTGGCCAATAAGAGAGCAAGCCGCCTCGGCATTATCTACAGTGATCAGGCGCTTTTTATTCGCGCTGACCTGTTCCGGGAGCTGAGGGGCTTTCCCGATCAGCCCGTAATGGAAGATTACGAGTTAACCCGGCGGATTCGTACCAGAGGTAAAACAGTACTGCTATCGCACAAGGCAGTGAGTTCAGCCCGCAAGTGGAAAGCTGTGGGAATCTGGAAGCTCACAGCGATCCACTACGCTATTACAGGTGCGTATCTCATGGGGTTTTCTCCCGAAAGGCTTGCGGGGTGGTATCGAAGATTAATTAAAAATAGTGCGAAGGGCGAAGGGCGTTGTGAAACAGGAAAGAGGCAGAAGGCAGGAGGCAGGAGGCAGAAGGGGGAGTGATGGGTA
>DAOVVW010000273.1 GCA_030636965.1 Pseudomonadota bacterium
CATGTCGGTGATGCTCACCTTTCCATGACAGTAGAAGAGGTATAGGCTTGCCAAGACATAGACAGCCGTAAATCCCTCCTGGGTCCGGATTCCCCTCTCGACGGTTAACCTGAAGGTAAAGTACAGGGCGATCGCCGCCGAAATAAGGGCTGGGACTCGAGAAGCGAAGAGGCTCACTCCGAAGACCTTGTAGGAAAGAAAGACGAGCCAGTAAAAGAAGACCGGCTTGGGAAACCTGGGCGAACCGTCTGCATAGGTGGGGATGAGGAGCGATCCTCCCTGCTCCATATGATCAGCAGCGATCATATAGTAAGGTTCATCCTCCGCCCACTCATGGACACTTCCCATAGTCAGAGCGCTTAACAGGAATATGGCGATAATAAACAGAATATGCAGTCTGGGGTTGACCAACAGTCCGTTAATGCCCTTTCCCCCATGAAGCAAGACTGATAACAGCATGAAACCGGTCACTCCCGAAACTCATCGGACAAGTTCCATCAATCGATCTACGGAAGAAGAAAGGGTGATCGAGGGCTCAGTTCCTGCTGTTTCCGTTATTTTACCTCCCTTGAAATCTTTGACTATTTTCATCAGAGCGGAGGCGATAGAAGATGGATCCTCTATATCGGCTGCAAGGTGACCGTGGGACCTCAGGATACCGGTAAGTTCAGGGTTCCGGAACACCAGACCCAGAATCGGCTTTCCAGTCAGAAAATACTCGTAAATCTTTGAGGGGACAGTTTCCCGCGAGACATCATCGGCGTTCTGGATCAGGAGGAGAACGTGGGCATCCTCCATTCTCCTGAGGGCCTCATCATGCGGAACCCTACCCGCGAACACTATCCGGTCCCCAACCGACCTGGAACCCGTCATGACTTCCCTGGAAGTAAAACCGTATTGTATAACCTTTATCAGAGACTCGGAATCAGGATCCCGTTCTCTCAATAGATTCATACCTGATATCATCGCATCAAGATTCCTCGTCCCAGCCAGTGTACCAATGTGAGCGATAATAACTCCGTTGTCCGGAGGAACGTTTGTATTTATTGTCCGGGTGGAGTCTGCTCCAGGATAGATAACTGCCGTCCTTCCTTTGAAGCTGACTCTGTCTAAGGCTCTCTTTCTGGCTCCCTCAGTAACGTACACAGCAGCATCAGCATGCTGTGCGACGGCATCCTCGATCCTGACAAAATGCTTTCTCTCTGAATCACTCCTGTATGTGGTGGGGTGTAGAAGGGGATCCTGAAATTCGGCGATCCACTTTGCACCGCTGGCTTTTTTTGCCGCCCAGGCAACCAGGTGGGCGCTTGCCGGCCCACCAGTGGAGTAGATGATTTCCGGGTTGAACTCCCGGACAATTTTTCTGCCTTCCCTTGAAGCAGTAAGATACCATGACCAGGTGGGATCAAAGCGTAAAAAAATCTTTTCAAGGGCATAAAAGGGAAATAGTAAAAGAATGAAAAAAGACTTTAGTAGAATGTTAACAGCATTTTTTTTCCTCTTTCTGAAGACATGCCGGACTTCGAAGCGGATCCCGGACGGAAATAATGAGATAACGCGCTGGACCAGCCCATGGTCATTTTTCGCGGCCAGGGAAGATAGCACCTGAACTTCAACAGACCTTGACTGCAGTTCCTTTATCCGCATGTCAGCATGGATCGAAGCAGCCATTCCATCCACTCCCGTGAAGTAAGAGATCACAAGCCAACGCTCACCCATTTACGTAGCGCCTTTCTTCCTTATCACAACACAGACCGGGTTTTATCCACCGGACGGCTCATCCGCAGTCAGGTGTTCCATAAGATGATCAGAACTGAGCTCCTTGTGCAAAACGATACCTGCCTCAACTGCGCGCGCCGAAAACAGACTGTAATTCGCCCGGATAACCTCTATAGCTTCCTTCAGGGACTTTGCTGAAAGATCGTCCACAGCTATCCCTGCTTCGAAACGTTGGACTGTGTGTGCCATCCAGGTACCTGAAGGTACTATAACAGGACAGCCCATGGACAGTGCATCCAGAGTCACACCGCTGATCCTGTCAAGAAAATCTTCGCGGTCATACGGCTGCAGGCAAATAGCTCCCTTGAAGATCCCCTCGTAGGTCTTCTCGCTTAATGTCTCTGGATATTCCTCCAGCCATGGGTATCCAATTCTCCTTAATCTTTCCAGATCCTCCTTTGTTTTTGTATCGTGGCGATGATAATGGTCGGGCGAAGTCTGAACTTTGATGGGGGTTTGGTCATTGCTTGATGACAACATCTCCACAAGGTCCACGATCAGGCCGAATCCTTTATCTTGCCTGGCAGCACCTGCATACAGAAGGCTGGAAAACTCGTCTGACGGCATGGACGCCCTGCTAGAGCTGATGGGATAAGGAACAACGAAAGCCCGGGAAAAACCACAATCCCTTAGATCCCTTACGACTGTCTCTGTGGGACCAAGCACCTCGATATGCGGATGACGCCGGGCGACTTTGCGGAAAAGGGACGCTTTTGCCTGCGAAAGGCGCAGCCAGTGAAAATACATGAACACTTTCTTCGGGGGTATATCACCTCTTGCTGCGAGATCAACAAGTATGAGGTCCGTCCTGCCGGAAGTGGATATGAAGATTCGGCCTGGACGCAAGAGGAGCTTTCTTAGAAGAAAGATTTCCTGAATTCGCCTTATGCGACGAAGAAAATGGGGGTGAATTCTTGCACCATATTCTTCGATGGTACCAAGTTTCGCCCGCCGATCCGCCCAGAGCGAGAACTCGAAATCCGCACAGTTTCGTGCCGCGCACAGGCTCTCTACAAAACTGAAGCAGTGACCTGCTTCTGACTCC
>DAOVVW010000066.1 GCA_030636965.1 Pseudomonadota bacterium
AATGTCCTTCATTTTCCTGATTTCTTTTGCGTAGTCCTGCTGCCCGAATACCGCTGATCCGGCAACAAATATATTAGCTCCTGCTCCTGCCACATCTTCAATGGTTGCAGGGCTGACTCCGCCGTCAACTTCAATCCCGACCTCAAGACCGCGCTCTTCAATCATGTTTCTGAGGGTCTTGATTTTATTGAGGGATGATCGGATAAACGACTGACCGCCAAAGCCGGGATTTACGCTCATAAGCATAACCAGATCAACATCCCCCAGGATTTCCTCCAGGGTCATAAGAGGGGTGGCGGGATTCAGGACGGCGCCCGCCTTTTTCCCCAACTCCTTTATTCTGTTTACGGTGCGATGCAGGTGGGGGCAAACCTCAACATGGACAGTGATCCAGTCTGCCCCGGCCTTGGCAAAATCATCTATGTACCTGTCAGCATCTTCGATCATCAAATGCACATCAAGAGGCAGGTCCGTGATCTTGCGCACTGAAGCCACCACCGGGGGGCCGATAGTTATATTGGGCACAAAATGGCCATCCATAACATCTACATGAATGATATCAGCGCCTGCATTTTCAACAGCCTTTATCTCCTCTCCCAGGCGGCTGAAGTCTGCTGACAGTATGGACGGTGCCATCATAAATTGCTGCATGCTGTTCATTATCTCCCCTTTTCTAAAAATCAAATTGCGCAGATTACTTTTCTGCTTCTCCAGATGTCTCTGCGTTACTCTCATCCGGTTCCCCTGTCTTGTCAGCGAGGGTGGCACCGACTGCCACCAGAACATACGCCTCCTTCGAAAAGGGTAACTTCCCGGTGGTTGTCCTCGACCTTGTCCTCCCCGATATCATGGGGACTGACGTGTTGGTTCAGATCAAGGAAGATGATCCGGACGTGGCGGTCATTATGATAACGGCCTATGCATCTCTGGAAAGCGCAATAGATGCGCTTAAGGCGGGGGCGTACGATTACATCCAGAAACCTATCGTAAAGGAAGATCTGCTCAGAGCGGTTGAAAGAGCCCTCGAAAGGCAGCAGTTGGCGGTAAGGAACAAAAAACTCGTCGAAGAGCTGGAAGCACGCCTGAATGAACTCAGGGCCATGAGCACCGAAAAGGAGGAGGTGTTCAGGATCCTGGATGAGGGACTCCTCATCCTGGAGCAGGACGGCAAGATCCACGACATGAATGAAAAAGCGGCAAGCATGATAGACATGGAGGGCAGTGCCTGGATCGGAACTAATTTCATGTCTTCGGATCTCCCCGTGCCGGAAACTCTCCTGTCGGATATTCTCGAATCACCGGGAAAACCGGTCCGTGTCATGGTAAACCTTGA
Organism: Pseudomonadota bacterium; assembly: GCA_030636965.1. Taxonomy (GTDB): domain Bacteria; phylum BMS3Abin14; class BMS3Abin14; order BMS3Abin14; family BMS3Abin14; genus SZUA-178. The sequence goes on from DAOVVW010000066.1 coordinate 1,334, forward strand.
TCGCAAAGATTCCATGTTCCGCAACATTGAGGTGATAGGTACAGAATTTAACAGTGCAAACAGTCCGGACAGGTTTCTCATATGCATGAGGGATCTAACGAGCATTAAGGACCTGGAAAAGAAGAGGGAAGAGTTCATGGCTATTATTACCCATGATCTCAGGACTCCTCTGACTTCGCTGAAGGGTTTTGTCGAGTTACTGCTGGGAAATTACGAATCGGACGCAAAGCTTAGGGAATATCTGAATATACTCGATACAGAAGCGGACAGGATGATATCACTTATTAGTGACCTCCTTGATCTGGACAGGATCGACTCTGACAAGATGGAGCTATATTTAGAAGACATTTCCATCGTAGACGTTGTAAAATACTCTCTGAAAAGTGTGGTGGGAATTGCCGAGAAAAAGAAGATTACCACACGACTCAAGGTAAGTGAGGAGGAGGCTTATATCATCCAGGCGGACGGGAAAAGGATTTTACAAATACTGGTAAATCTTTATTCCAACGCGATCCGGTTCTCGCCGGTGGGTGGAAATGTCGATACACTGATCATGCGTAGTGAGAGTGAAGTTGTTGTTGAGATATCGGATGAAGGGCCGGGCATTGCGCCTGAAGACAGAGAGGTTGTATTTGAGAAATACCGGCAGCTGAACCGATCGTCTCCAGAGAGAATAAAGGGCAGCGGCCTGGGCCTCACTATCGTAAAAAGGCTGATGGATCTCCACCATGGAGAGATCCAGCTCGATGACAGGGACAGCGCAAGAGGCAGTAAATTTATTCTGCGTTTCCCTGTGACCGGGAAGGGAGTTTGAAGATATGAATCAACGCATTTTGGTTGTGGATGACAGCCCCTTCATCCATGAGTTGGTCAGGGATATACTCTCGGACGCCGGTTATGATGTTGAGAGAGCCATGAACGGCCATGAAGCAATGGTGTCCATCGGGCAGAATCCGCCGGACCTCGTGCTGCTGGATATTATTATGCCGGAGATGAGCGGATATCAGGTCTGTCGGCTCATCCGCAGTGACAAGCGCCTGATGAATCTGCCAGTAGTGATGATGACCGCCAAAGATACCCAAAAAGACCGTTTCTGGGGGCTGGAAGTTGGGGCGGACGCGTATATAACCAAACCCATTGAACAGGATGAACTCCTTTCAACCATATCTGAACTGCTGGAGGAGTCCCGCGCTCCTGTTACGCCTGTCAGCGAGGCCGAACTTACCACAGAGGTCCTGAAGGACCGGGCTGACGACATTCTTGAAAGGAAGCTGCTCGAATTAACCATCATCAATGAAACCGGGAAGCTCTACTCCTTTATGGACCGGCCAACGGTCCTTCTCCAGAATGCACTGAAACTGATCTCCCAGGTCATCAATTATGACCTGGGAGCTGTCATCCTGGTATTTCCCGGCGCAGATGAAAAGATATTCGCTGTAAGGTACAGGAACCATCCAATGAAAGTCTCCAAGAAAGAGATGCTCAAAATGGGAGCTGATCTTATAGCTTCTGAACGTGGGAGCAAAAGCAGTGAAGTCCAGAACCTGAATTCCGTGATGATCGAGGAAAGTGAGATTGAAGATGGGCCTTCGAGGAAACCTTCCAGGGCGAAACTCGAAGTTGTATTGAGGTCATCCAGGGGTGTTCTCGGTAGTGTAATGCTGTTCTCAAGTCGGAAGAATTTTTTCATAAAGGACGATAAAGTACTTGTGGAAATGATAGGTGTCCAACTATCCATTCTCCTTGACAACGTCTGGCTCCTCCAGGAAAGAGGTGATCAGCTCTCGGCGGTAGAGTTGGAAAAAAACAGGATGGAGGCAATTTTAAGAAATATGGGGGAGGGGGTCATCGTTACGGACTGGTCATACAAAGTGATCCATACCAACCCCCAGGCACGTAAACTTCTGGGTCTTGGGAATGATGATATGGTCGGCCAGCATCTATTCGACCATATTTCAAGAAAGTCTTTCGGCATACTGGAGGACCAGGCTATCGGTGAGGAAAACCCTATTTGGAATATCAGGTTTTCATCCAAGACCGAGGAATTGCCCCTCGTTGCCAGCGTCGCTGTGGTTGATGATGAGGAGGAAAAAACTCTCGGACTCATACTTCTTCTGAGGGACGTTACCGAGGAGCGGGAACTGGATAAAATGAAGAACAGGTTCCTGGAAAATGTTTCCACTCACCTGAACAGTCCACTAACTTCTCTCAGAGGCTTTTCAGACCTCCTGAGGGAGGAGGTCTATGACGCGGCCACTCCCAGACAGAGGGAGTATATGGAGATGATAGATTCAGAAACAGGAAAACTTGCCGAGATCCTGGATGATCTCATGAGTCTTTCCCGGATTGAGCTAGCTGATTACAAGTTTGATCCTGTCAGTTTCCCGGTGTCTGAAGCACTGCTGACTACAATGGTTAATTATCAGAGCGCTGCCCAGGCCAGGGGGATAACCCTGAAGACGGACATCGATGACAATCTGCCTCAGATCTATGCTGACAGGGAGAGCGTTATAGATATAGTGAACCGGCTCCTGTCGAATGCGATCAAATTCAGTCCTGACAAAACGGGCATTATTATAGGAGCAAGGAGCAGTAGGGACGTCAAGGATGATGAATTTCTGGAGGTATTTGTAAGCGATTCCGGTCCGGGGGTACCGCCGGACAAGAAGGATGTAATTTTCGAACAATACCAGCAGTTGAATCGGTTTATGGAGGACCGGTCTGATGGCATAGGTCTCGGACTCCCGATCTGCAAAAGACTGGCGGAAATGAACGGGGGAAGTATCAGTATCGATGCATCAGGCGAGAGAGGGAGTACTTTTGTTCTGAAACTCCCCATTGCGGAGTCCGCGTAAAAGCACTGGGAAATGACATTTTTTACTTTTTGCGACCTTAACAATGACTGTTCCGCAATATAACATTTCAACATTACCGACACAGGACGGGAATGTGGAAAAAACATGGGCGAACTGAACGTTTCTTTCCTCGAAGAGGAAATAAAGGCGTATTTGCTGTCCCTCAACAAGATCACAGGGCTGCGTTTTTCATTTTTCCAGCCAGGTGAACATCTTGAGCACATTGTGGCTGGAGAGACTCCCTTCTGCCTTGAACTCCAGACACGCAAGGAAGGCTCCGACAGGTGCGTTGAATCAAAGCGCTCAATTGTTCTCATGGCACAGAAGGCTGATAAGCCGGTATTTGACATCTGTCACAGTCGGATGGGCCAGGCCGGCGCGGTGATCATGCTCAACGGGGAATCCGCCGGTGTGGTAGTAGCTTGCCAGGCACTTCTCCACGGGCTTTCCGAGGAGCACAAGGAACACATCCGGTCTGTTGGTCGAGAGATCGGGTACAGCAATCCAGACAACCTGATCGTCGCAGCTGCAAAAAATCCAGTATTGTCCAGAACGCAGCTCGAGGACATTATATTTTTCGTCAAAGAGCAGTTAGAGGAAAAGGCAACATCCAGAACGACCCTCGAGGACACAACAGAATACCTGATGGATAAGTACGAGGAACTCATGTTCCTTTACTCCATCACGGAAAAACTCACACCAGAGCACGAATACAGTAAAACACTGTCCGAGATTCTGGATAAGGGCCTGCAGAAGCTTTCAGCACGATCGGCATTCCTGGTACTCGAAGGGGAGTCAGGGATACACAACCCGGAGGCGCTGGAGACTTACGGTGAGCCTTTACTTCAGAAAGACGCCGTTGTCCTCCCGGAAAAGCTGGCTGATTTTCTTGTTTCCTGTGACGGACCGGCACTCGCCCTGGGACCGGAGGAGATGGGGCTGACGACCCAGACCAGGTACAATGCCCTGCTCGTATATCCATTCAGGATCAAGGAATACCGTATGGCCTATATGGTCTTTGCCTGGGAGAAGATTGAAGAGCTTGGGGATACCGAATACAAGTTCGTAGCTGCCCTTGCAAACCAGGCATCAGTTGTTCTCCACACCGTTCATCTGTACAGGGAACTGGCGGACCTGCTCTTTTCCACACTGGAGGCCCTCAGTTCAGCGATCGATGCAAAAGACCCGTATACACACGGACATTCCCACAGGGTTGCCGATTATGCTGTAATGATCTCCAGTGCCATGGGAGAGCCTCCAAGGTTCCTCACAATGATAAAGATCGCGGGACAGTTGCACGATTTTGGAAAGATCGGAATAGCGGAGACTATCCTCAGCAAAGAAGGCAAACTCGATCCTGAGGAGAGGAGTGTCATGAATGAGCACCCCGCTCTTGGGGCTCAGATATTGAGCAGGTTCAAGTCTTTTTCCGAGTTTGTACCGGGTATTCGGCATCATCACGAAAGATATGATGGCAGCGGTTATCCTGACAATCTCAGCGGTGATAAAATCCCGCTGATAGGCCGTATTATTGCGGTTGCGGATGCATTCGATGCCATGACAACCAGCCGTCCATACCGGGACCATCTGAGTAGCGAAAAAGCAGTTGCTGAGATCCAGGCCAATGTTGGAAAGCAGTTTGATCCCGTAATAGTTAAGGCTTTTGTCCGCGGTCTCGAGGCAAGGTTGAAGGATGCGTAAAAAGTCCATCCATGGCTTTTTACGACAATACCATCGCGCCCGAGCATGGGCGCCCGGATCAATAACAATCGCGCCCGAGCATGGGCGTCCAAATCCATAACATACAACGATAGTTATTGATTCTTGAGTATATTTAAAACGACGCTTTTTGCTTTTTACGACACTATCAAGAACA
>DAOVVW010000190.1 GCA_030636965.1 Pseudomonadota bacterium
CCTGGCGTACGTTAACAGTATCTCTAGCGACTATCCCCATCTGACCTCTGTCGATCGCGATGTGAGAAGAGTCGAAGATCAACATGCCTGCACTGGCGATAGCAGCTCCAAATGCCAGGACAGCAAGAATCTTGCCCCAGAAGGAAAGTGTGGAAAGAGGGGAAACAAGCTGGTCCGACCTCCTCTTGGCAAACCTTCCTGCCATTGCGCCCATTGCCTGGGCGCCCTTTGCGACTTCTTTTTTCTGAACAACTGTTAGATCACCCATGATTTTCTCCTTTCCTGAAATTCAATTAATGTTGATATGGTCGTAAAAAGTCCATCCATGGCTTTTTACTCCTCGGAAAGTGAAAAGTGTCATTTTCGCTTTCCTCACAAATCAACAACTTGCGGTGCAAGCTATTGATTTGGGCGCCCCTCATGGGCGCATTGATGACTTTTTTAGGAAGTCATCAATTTTGGGTTTTGTTCATATCTGGTCATAAACAAAGCAAGGGCAGTGCCAAAAAGTCAGAATTGATGTAAGTATATGTAAATAAAGGGTTTTGGGCCGAGGTGGCGTGAAATACAGGTGCTTTTTGAGTGTAGGAATATAGGACAGGTGTCCAGTAATGAAACGCTTCGGATTTTCCGAAGCGTTTCAGTTACTGATTTCTAGTTTCTCGTTTCTAGTAACAAATAATAAAGTCCCTTCCAGGGTGGATCGCACCGAGGTTACCGAAATGAAGGAGCACATGAGGTCAGGGGATACTATTATCTTTGTTACTGTCCATACTAGAAACCAGAAATTAGAAACTAGAAACTAAACAGCGGAGACTCCGCCCCAAATAATGATCCTACTGGTTAAAGAACCAGGGATGCCTTAAAATGAGAGCATGGGTAAACGTATTATTCTAACGACTTTCGGTTCATTCGGGGACATCAATCCCTACCTCGCCATTACCCTGGGTCTGAAGGAGAGGGGACACAGGCCGGTTCTTGCCACTTCCGAGTTCTACCGCTCCAGGATAGAGGGTATGGGTGTCGAATTTCATCCCGTTCGTCCGGATATTGATCTGGAGGACATTGATGCGATTAGACGGATCATGCACGAGTGGAAGGGCCCCCAGGTCCTGGTGCGTGAATACCTCCTGCCACACTTGTATGATTCCTACAACGATCTCCTGGAGGTGGCAAGGGACGCAGATCTCATCCTGACCCATCCAATTACATATGCCGGGCCCATCGTCGCCGAGAAATACAACATCCCTTGGGCTTCAGCGGTAATCGCTCCAATAAGTCTTTTTTCCGCCTACGATCCGCCTATATTTCCCGGGACGCCATGGATGACGGGTTTTGCCCGACTTGGTCCCGCGGCAGGGAGGATAGTCCTTGATCTGTCGAGACTTTATACAAGACACTGGATGAAACCGCTCTACAGGTTTCGCAGGGATTTAGGCCTGGCCAGAGGACAAAATCCCATCTTCGAGGGGCAGTACTCTCCGTATATGGTGCTGGCCCTTTTCCCCGAGGTCCTGGCAGGGCCCCAGCCGGACTGGCCCCATAACACCGTGGTGTGCGGTTACCCGTTTCTCGAGGAGATTCATGACGAGTGGAAGATGCCGGAGGGCCTCCATCAGTTTCTCGAGGATGGACCGCCGCCGATAGTATTTACCCTGGGCTCGTCGGCCGTTGTTGAGGCCGGGGCTTTCTATTCTGAGAGCCTCGAGGTGGCAAGGTCCCTTGGATCGAGAGCTATACTCCTGACCGGACCTGTGGAGGAGAATGTGCCCCAAAAACCTCATTCAAGTGAAGTCTTCGTCTGCCAGTTCGCTCCCTACTCAATGCTCTTTCCCAGATGCAGGGCAGTTGTCAGTTCCGCAGGCATGGGCACAATAAGCGAAGGCCTGCGGGCGGGAAGGCCCATGCTTCTTGCTACATACAGCCACGACCAGCCAGACAATGCCGATCATGTGAGAAGATTGGGGATGTCCGAGTACGTCAACCGCAGACTATACAACGCAAAAAGGGCGGTTCCCCTCCTGAAAAAACTCCTCGATGAAGGGGTCAGAGCAAAAGCTGAGGAGATCGGCATTAGGGTCAGCAGCGAGGATGGGGTTGCGAAAGCGTGTGACGCGCTTGAGAAGCTTCTCAATGAAGCTTAGTGCGTAGGGCGCAGGCCGGTCTTCGACCAGGGTCCAAGGACCAACGTCCAATGTCCAACGTGCTTTAATAATGCTCTAATATCTAATGCTCTAAAGCAAATCGGCCTATATCTTGCATCGTATTCCACGACCGGAGGCTTTTCCCAAAGGGAGGATTCAGGTATGAAGTACGACAAGAACAAGGTGGATGAGATGACGCTTGCGCTTCTGAAGTTGACGTCTTTTTCAGACGATAAGGAGACGCGGACGTGGAAGAACTACCAGTGGGATTCAATGGACCGGCTGCATGAAAAAGGCTATATCTCCAACCCGAAGGGGAAAACCAGATCAGTAGCCTTTACCGAGGAGGGTCGAAAGCGCTCAGAGGAGTTATTCAGACGGCATTTCGAATAAACCTGTTGTCACCACAGAGTCACAGAGTACACAGAGTAAAATCTGGGCTTGGGTTTATCAGAAAGGATAAGAGCCTGTAACGCAGTGCAGCCAGTCAAAGGCTGCTCCGCAGGGTTGCGCAGGATTTGGTTTAGACAAGAACATAAGGTTGATACTTTTTGCTGGATCTACATTTCTCCAGTGAATTTAATTGGGAAGTAAACCCAGAAAAACTCTGTGCTCTCTGTGGCTCTGTGGTGAAAGACGATCTACAGTTGCTCCGGCAATATAATGCGTTAATTTAAACAATGAGGGGGAGCCTTCCTTTTTATGGAGATTGATTTTTTTGCTTATAACTAGAAATAAACCCAGAAAAAACTCTGTGCCCTCTGTGGCTCTGTGGTGAAAGACTGCATGAGAGGTAAAACGTACACTCTTGGAGATCTATCCGGAAGTTCTATTGAATACTTCCGGCTTATCCGGAATATTGCGGATCGATACCTCGAAAAATATCCGGACGAGAATACCCTTCTTATCCTTCTAAGAGATGGTGGCAGCAGAAGATCGCTTTTCCAGAGGTTTTTCGGCAGCGATAATAACCTTAAGGATCTTTCGAGGTCTTTATCAGAGTACCTGTCAAAATATACCACCGATACCGCGAAGCACCTCAGTGATCTTTCAGTTACAGACAGATTCGATTCAATAATCACCACAAAGGAAAAGGAATATCACCTGAATATGCTGGAGATAGAGGTTGCCAACAGGGTGAACAGGGGCCCTTTCAGGGAAAGTGAGTACAAAATGGCCCTCATGGCACATTGTTTGAGGGATTTCAGGGACTATTGCCAATCCGAGCCCGGTGATATCGAATATCTTTGCAAACACTGTGAGAAGGAATGCTTTGTTCACCTGGGAAGTATGATTCTGGAAAAGTACAGTATCAAACCATACATTTCGGCCACTATGGACCACAAAACGCTTTTTACAGGATTGAAAAAACAGCATCCGAGTCTGGGAGCACTTGGTATCGCCTGTATTCCCCAACTGGTGCAGGGAATGAGGCTTTGTGACAAGCTTGATATACCGTCTGTGGGTGTTCCGCTGGATGTAAACAGGTGCGCCATGTGGCTGGGCTGGACAGGTGAAGCCTGGTTCAATTTAGAGGAACTGGAGTACCTCCTCGGATGAAGTGGACCTGCCTTCGGCTGGAGTTTCAAGTTCAAGACCTTTC
>DAOVVW010000056.1 GCA_030636965.1 Pseudomonadota bacterium
CATATCCCCTATCTCGTCCAGAAAGAGAGTTCCGGTGTTGGAGAGGTCGAACTTACCCCGCTTCCTGGAGGTTGCGCCGGTGAACGCGCCCCTCTCATGTCCGAACAGCTCGCTTTCGATAAGGGTTTCAGGTATCGCAGCGCAGTTAACCGCAATGAAAGATGCTTGATTTCTCCTGGAGCGTTTATGTATGGCCCTGGCCAGGAGCTCCTTGCCGGTTCCGTTCTCACCAGTTATCAGAACCGATGCCTGTGTGGGAGCAACGATACTCACCTGTTCCATAATCCCCTTCATGACTTCAGATTCTCCCACAAACTCTGCAGTATCGTCATGGGTGCTCCTCAGGGCCCGGTTCTCCTCAACCAGGCTTCTCTGGCTGAGAGCGTTTCTGAGCACAAGGACCAGGCGGTCTATGCTGAGGGGCTTTTCCAGGAAGTCATAGGCTCCCAGCTTTGTAGCCGTGACTGCCGTTTCAATAGTACCGTGACCCGACATTATTATCACTGGCAGGTCCTGATCAAGCTGCTTTATTCCCTTTAGAGCCTCGATACCGTCCATACCTGGCATCCAGATATCCAGGAGTACGGCATCCAGCTTTTCCGAGGCCACCCTTGCAAGAGCTTCCTCTCCTTCCTCAGACTCGATCACTGTATATCCTTCATCCTGAAGTATGGCCTTTACACTTGTTCTAATCCCGCTTTCATCATCTACAACAAGTATCAGCCCTTCGGTATTCTTCACGGCTACCACCTCCTTGACTAACTCCGAGGTCTCGGTTCAATATTCACCGGTATCTTGACAGTAAAAACGCTTCCCACGGGCATATTCATCTCATAGATAATCTCACCACCGTGTTCCTCAACTATCCTCTGGGTAATGGCCAGCCCGAGTCCGGTACCTTCCTTCTTGGTAGAAAAATAGGGTTCGAAGATCCGATCATAAAACTCCTCGTCAACACCCGTACCTTCATCTGAAACTGAAATGGAAACCGTACCCTCATCCACCAGAAGCTTTGTTGTAACAACTACTCCTCCCTCACCCCTGTCCTTCACAGCCTGATAAGCGTTCTCCAGCAAGTTTATCATCACCCTTCGTATATGCTCCCTGTCGTAACTGATCTCGGGAATGTCCTGTTCCAGATCCATCTCCAGGCCGTCCGCCAGCTCCTTCCTTCCCGAAAACAGGGTAGCTGCCTCCCGGATAGTTTCATTGATATTACTGGTTACAGGCTGTAGCACCGGAAGTCTGGCAAACCTTGAAAACTCGTCCACGAGACCCCTCATGCCTTCCACCTCGCGGATAATGGAATCCGTGCATTCGGTGAGCAGATCCTGTCTCTCACTCTCCAGTGTCCCTTCCAGGCGCCTTCGGAGCCTTTCCGCAGAGAGTTTTATTGGCGTCAGGGGGTTTTTTATCTCATGAGCGATCCGTTTGGCCACCTCAGACCAGGCAGCTTTCTTCTGTGCATCCATCAGTTTCGTCATATCCTCCAGGACCATGACCGTTCCCAGCGGGCTTCCCTCAAGGTCGTCAAGTTTGCTGACGTTTATCAGAAGGACGAGGGGCCTTCCCTGTACTAGAATGGGAATCTCTCTTCTGACCGACCTTGCACCCACACCCTCCAGCTCCGCAAGCAGGCCCTCTATCAGTTTGAAGTGTTCGGGACTCAGCATTTTCGTATAAGACCTGCCGAGGATATCTTCCGATTTGACACCGAACATGATCTCGGCGGCATGGTTAAAGGTATTGACAAGGCCCTCCGGATCGATGGATACGACTCCGGTCCCAACGTTCCTCAGGACTGTCTCGATGTACCTTCGTCTCTCTTCGTTCTCAAAATAGGCCTGTTCCAGATCCTGGTGGGCCTTCTCCAGCTTCTGCCGTCCCGTCTGGAGTTCTTCGGTCATCCTGTTGAATGCCTCGATCAAAATCCCCACCTCGTCGTGTGACTCGCTCTTTATCCTTACAGACAAGTCCCCTGAGGCAACCTTTTCCGTGCCCTCTGCAAGCATCCCTATGGGGATTGTGATACCCCTTGCGAGATAGAACCCAAGCCACGTTGCTGAAAACAGGATAAGCATGGCAAGAACAAGGAGATAAACAACGTAATTCATTTTGATGGGACGTTTTTGCAGCTTCATCTCGGTATATCCCCGATAGGTGACCGCCAGACGATCCGCCTTCGATGAAATATCTTCAGGGAGATGAAGTGACACAACAATGGCGCCCTGTCCTTCAGGTGTCCTGACCGGGGCGGAGGCCTTGATAAACTCCCCTTTTTCCGCGCTTACAATACTGTCGATGACCCTGCCGACTATACCATTCTGCACCAGGCTGCCCCTGGGATCGGTGATCATCTGGGGGACCTGATCATCCCAGGACCGTGCCAGATGTTCACCCGTCGGACCGTATACCTCTACGGAGGAGAGGGCGTACTCCCGCCTCAAGCTCTCCACCTGGTCCTGAAACTCCTTCCCCTCAAGAGTTGTTCCCATCCTCTCGGATACTCTCTGGGCCATTGTCCTGGTCCTGTTGGTCAATGTGGAGTAGTAATTCTGGGTAACTGAAACCGCAGATTCCATTGCCTGTTCCACATCGAGATTGAACCAGAAGTCTATGCTGTCTGTGATAAAACCTCCGGCTACCGAAAACAGGAGGACTGTGGGGATCAGGGTGAAACCCACGAATATGAGGACCAGTTTCGTCCGTAGATGATACCCGAATACCTTCTGGCGACCCTCGTAAAACAGCTTGATCGCGTTTCTGGCAAGAAGGAAGATCAGAACAGTCAACAACAGGACGTTTACGTTGATAAGGAAAAAAACGAAAAGGTTTCCGCCCTTCGGAGCAGCCTGCTGGAGTTCCTTGTAGCGCCCGCCGTAAAAAAGGACCACTATGATAGCCAGCATAAGAACAACAATTACTGTTGTTCTGGTTCTCGCATCCTTTATTCTGAAAGATGGGAGCCTCATATGGCGATCCTCAATATGTAAAGTCTACCTGGTTCCATGGAGTTTCCCTGTTGAAAATGGATGTAAAGAAAAAGAGGTATCCGAAAACCGACGGCAGCTCAGCCGATCTCAATGTGGCCATCACCCTTACCCTGTATCGTTTATCCTTTCTGATTTCCTTTAGTGGATAAAGAGGCCACCTGTAAATACCTTTCATCCAGGCCAGTGCTTCGGCCTCTTCCCTTGTGGTCTTTTCCAGAAGCTCCCCATAGCCCTCCCCTGTGAACTGGTAGATCTGCTTGACAGGATTGTACTGGAGGGTGTGTGTGAGCTTCTCGCTGCGAACCTTTTTTTCCCCGAAAATAGTTCCCTGCCTTGTCAGTTTTATCTTGTAACTGAACGTCAGAGGGACACCGCCCTTCAAGGCCTCCTTCATGAATTCGTCCAGTTCCGCTGACATAGTTGCGCTCAGAAGAACGTCACTCTTCCCTTCCACAAGGTGGATATCCTCTATAACCGGTGTTTCCTCAGCTGCGACAGGCATTGCAGTCGAAACTATTAAAAACGCCAGTAAAGCGATAACTAGTGCAGACAGGTTCTTTTTGGGGGTGTAAATAGCCATCGAGGCAGATTATAGCACCGCAGGGTATTACCTCAAGGAGAAAGTGTTGTATTTTTGCAACACAAAATAAACTTCTTCTCACCACAGAGTCACAGAGGACACAGAGAAGGTCTTGGCTTTGGGTTAAAGAACCAAACAGTGAAGAAATATGGATATTAAGAAAACATTATAATTTGAGGAAGAACCTCTCAATCCTTCTGATATGTCAAGTTATCACTGGATATAAACACCTAAATTCACCTAAACATTCCTTGTTTATATTTTACCCCACAAGAAGCCTCTGTGTACTCTGTGACTCTGTGGTGAGAAAAAAGATTTTGATTATTCTTTCTCTAATATATTTTCGATCTTCTCAACGAAAGGCTCAACAGTAGAAAGATCCACTCGGTCGAACCCGAGAGGCTCCTTTCCTATCCGTTCATAGAAGGCAAGTATTCTGACCCTGTCTTCCTCGTTCAGGTCGTCCATTATCATCCTGCCGCTGAACACAGCCGTCACAGCGGGCTCTTTCGGCAGTAGAGATATGAGTTTCTCGAGATTGCGGGAACCACCTTCATCCGCCTCCGGGATCCACAGGTCATCTCCACATACTACAAATGCGCCTACAATCCTCTTTGCGAGGTCCGTCGCCCATGCTTCCAGAAAGCCCACCATCTCCGGCAGAACAGAATGCCCGTAGATCGGGCTCCCCAGAATTACAGGTTTTGATTCCGACCGCCCTTGAAAGTGCTCTGACCCCAAATCCTGAGCCCTCACGATACTGAAATCCAGTGCCCCCGCTATCCGACGGGCATACTCCTGTGTAGATCCATACCTGGAGGCGTATATCAAATTACCATTAGATAATTTATCTATATTACACATAGTTAGACCATATTATTAATGCATTTTCTTGAGCACGTAATAGTTCGCCGGACTGAAGTTCAACTCCTTTCAGAGTTCAATCCCCATATCTGAAAGTTCCCCTTCAATAAGATCAGTCCAACCTCTGTTTGCTGCAGGATTGGCCGGGCTGGGGTGGTTTATGCGCCCTGTTTGCACATCCAGGTTCGAAAGTGATTCTACACACCTGCTGTGAGCGAATGCTCCGATTCCGATCACATGTGATGGCGACATGTACCTCACAGTGCGCTCAAGGGCACCGTTGCACACGTCAAAGAGCTCCTTTTTACAGTGGACAGGTAGTTTGTCCGGAGTAATGTTACGTCCCGCTTCATCAAAGAAGATCAGTGGACAATAGTTAGCAACGAAGAACCGGTTAAAAAAAATCTCTGCACTTCCGTACTGATCCCTCGCCCACCCCCACAGGCGCTTTCCGCTGACTTCGCTTCGAGTACAATCAAACCCTGTCACCGGTCTTTTCGGATGTTCGGTTTCCGGTTTCCCGACATATCCGGTAATACCCATCCAGTCCCTGACAATGTTCACTTCACCGAAGGGGACACCGGTCTGGGCCATCCCCCATGGTCCGGGATTCATTCCAACCAGGACAATTTCCCTGGGAGGTTCGCTGTACTTCTTCAGATATTGCCGAGCTGGCTCTGCTGCATAAATCAGCGGATTGTATACGCACTTCACCTGATGGCCGAAATCGATTCCGGCAAGATCATTGAGCATTATCCTGTTAGTGCTGAAAATATCCATTGGAGGAAGATGAAAGTTTGTAGAAAATTATTAATTCAGGAACCTATCCGTCTGAAGATCCCGTCATACAAAAGGAGAAGGGGCGCCCGAATCAATGGCTTGCATATTGCCATCGCACCCGAGCGTGGGCGCCCGAATCCATAACCTGCAACGTGAGTTATGGATTCGTGAGGAAAGCGGAAACCACGCTTTTCGCTTTCCGCGGAGCAAAAAGCCACTCATGGACTTTTTGCGACTATACCAATACCCTAATCCACTTTCGTAAACGCTTTTTTCCCTGCTCCGCAGATCTCACATGTATCCGGCGCCTCCACCTCAACTGTGTTGCCGCAGACATCACAGACGTAATAGTCTACCTCCTCATTGTTTCCTATCTCTGCCAAAGCCTTTTCGTACAGTGCTGCATGGATCTTTTCTACCGCATTGGCGAAGGCGAAGCTTTTCAGTGCAGTAGCTTCTACCTCGCTTTCCGCATCAATTATCATCTGGGGATACATGCTAGTGAATTCATGGGTTTCGCCATCGATGGCATCCCTGAGGTTATCCTCGGTACCAGCAACACCCTTCAGAGCTGCCAAATGGGCATGAGCATGGACCGTTTCTGCGTAGGCCGCTGCCCTGAAGAGCCTGGCAACCTGTGAAAATCCATCTTCTTCCGCCTTCTTCGCGTACGCCAGATACTTTCTGTTAGCCTGTGACTCGCCGGCAAAGGCTTCCTTTAGATTATCTTCAGTTTTCGACATCGAATTTTCTCCTCTCGATTTTAAGTGGAATAGATTTCCTCTTCATGTGTATTACATACGTAAAGGATATCCCCGGGTGATGATAATTTCAAGCTGTGGTTGTTCGAAATTCGAGATTCGAGATTGGAAATTGGAAATTAGACAATAGAGCATTAGAAATTAGAATATTGGACATTTTACTCATCACTCATCACGCATTACGATTCTGGATCTGGGATTTTGGACTTTGGACCTATATTAAATTGAATGTTAATTTTGAAATTTTACAAATAATGTGCGATTATGAAAATCCAACTTTTGAATCCCATAATTAACAAATC
>DAOVVW010000098.1 GCA_030636965.1 Pseudomonadota bacterium
AGATACTTATTATATCTCATCAGTTAACTATCAACTAACAACTTGCAACTATCAACTTGTCTGAGATTCGATTGGCTTTCTGGACGACATAATATAAAGAATAATCCCTGCCGGTACGATCAACAGACTGACGGCCTGACTGGTGGAGAGGGTGATACCTGCGAGTTCGATGCTCCCCCTTGGGTCACCTCTGAATATCTCCACGATGAAGCGGAAAATACCATGGAGTACCAGGTATGCAGAGGCGAGCTGTCCGTGGAAACTCTTGCGAGGGTGAAGCCAGACGAGATATACGGTTATAAGAAAAAGGCCCGCGAAGGAGTACAGCTGGGTTGGATGAACAGGTGTGTTAAGCACGCTGACCGCGAGGCTTCTCGGATCGGTAAAAATCACTGCCCAGGGCAGGTCCGTGGGCTTTCCGTAACAGCACCCGGCAGAGAAACAGCCGATCCTGCCGATGGATTGGCCCAGGGCGATGGCTATTGCTCCAACATCCAGGATCCGTAAGAGCTGCAGCCTGTACAGGTATGTTGAAATGATCAGGCCACCTATTCCGCCGATGAGCCCGCCGTAAAATACAAGTCCCCCCTGCCATATCATTATCGCTTCCAGGGGATTTTCCATGTAGTAACCGAGGTTGACCAGAACAAACAGGATCCTGGATCCCACGATCCCCGAAAGGACGACAATAAGGGCCATGTCCACTACCTTGCCGGGTTCGCCGCCCTCCCTCCGGTACAGATACTCTGATAATGATACGCCGCTGAGAATTCCCAGGGCAACCATCAGGCCGTAAGTGTGAATGGTAATAGGTCCTAGTTTGAGCAGCACCGGATGCATAGATTTCCCTTACTTGTTTTAATCAGTCTGTCCGGTAACGAGTAGGCTGATGAGTACCACCGCGCCGACGGTTATTGCCGAGTCCGCCACATTGAATGCCGGCCAGTGGTAGAAACCTACGAAAAAATCGAGAAAATCCACGACCTGGCCTGTTACAGCTCGATCGTAAAGATTGCCGAAGGCGCCGGCACCTAAACTCACCAGAGAGAGGCGAAGCACCGGAGATTGACCGCTTCGGGCCTGCTTATACAGGTAGCCCAACAGAATAATAGCACATAGGGAGGCTCCAATGAAGAAGGCCCTCCTCAGAGGGCTGTCCCACCCTGACAACATCCCGAAGGCCCCTCCGGTGTTTCGAACGTAGGTTAAATTGAAGAAGGAGGGGATAACAGGAAGAGTCTGGTGGAGATCCAGATAGTGAGGGATTATCATCTTTGTGACTCTGTCAGCTGTGAGGATCAGGACAAAAAGTGACAGGTCAAGCATCACTTCTCCCCAATAGCATCATGACACCTCTCACAGATACCCGGGTGATCGACTATAGTGCCTACCTCAGGCGTGAATTTCCAGCAGCGTTCACATTTGCTTCCTGGAGCAGGGATAATGGCAACTGAAATACCGGGTATCCGCTCGTCGGTGATCGCGTTGGCCGGCGAGTTTTTTTCGGGGAGAATCTCCACTAGGGAACTGATGAAATGATCCGCCAGTCCGTTCCCAAAACCCTCAAGGAGAGTGATCATTTTCTTGTCGGAGGTGTAGATCCGCACCCCCGCCTCCAGGGAGTTTCCGATTCTCTTTTCCTTGCGCTCCTCTTCCAGGGCTTTGGTGACCAGCTCCCGCACGGCAAGGAGAGAGTTGTAGCGACCCTCGATCCCGGTGTCTTCCCACTCCTTATCGGGTGAGGGGAACTCTGAGAGAAATATGCTCTCGGGCCTTTTGCCGGGCAGGTGCTCGGAAACTTCCTCTGCAGTGAAAGACAGTATGGGCGCCATGAGTCTGATGATCGCCTCGGCCAAATGGAAAAAGACTGTCTGGGCGGACCTCCTGATCTTTGAGTTCTCAGGGGAGGTGTACATCCTGTCCTTGAGAACGTCGAGGTAGAAATTTGAAAGATCGACGACACAGAAATTGTGGAGTGTATGAAAGACGATGTGGTACTGGTAATTCTCGTAAGCCTCAAGGATCTTTTGGGTGATCTTTGAAAGCCGCAGTAGCGCCCACCTGTCAAGGTCCTCCATTTCCGCTGTCGGAACGGAGTCTTTTTCCGGGTCGAAACCCCAGAGATTTCCCGTGAGGTAGCGGCAGGTATTTCTTATCCGCCTGTAAGCTTCCGACATCCGCTGCAGGATCTCGCTGGATATCCGAATATCCTCGCGGTAATCTTCAGCAGCTACCCAAAGCCTTATGATCTCGGCGCCGTAGCGGTCAATGATCTCCTGGGGAGAGATCACGTTTCCCGTGGATTTGGACATCTTTTTCCCGTCACCGTCCACCACATAACCGTGGGTCAATACCTCTTTGTAGGGTGCAACATCCCTGGTTCCCACAGATGCCAAGAGGGAGCTGTGAAACCATCCCCTGTGTTGGTCGGAACCTTCCAGATACATATCACAGGGCCAGGACAGATCCGGTCTGTCTTCCAGGACCGCCGCGTGACTTACACCTGAGTCGAACCACACATCCAGGATATTACTGTCCTTGGAAAATGAAACGCCATCGCAGGAAGGGCAGGTAGCCCCGTCCCCCAGCAGCTCCCCGGCCCCAGCCGAAATCTATATGTCCGCGCCATGTTCCATCATGAGCTCTGCTATATGATCGCAGATCTTTTTGTCCATCAGGATGTGATCGCAATCATCACAGTAGAAGATAGTGATCGGTGACCCCCATGCGCGCTGACGTGATATACACCAGTCGGGCCTGTTTTCGATCATCTGGTAGATGCGCTGCTCACCCCAGCCAGGTATCCACTGGACGCTGCGGATAGCCTCAAGGGATTTTTTTCTCAGGTCATTGTGCTCCATGGAGATAAACCACTGTTCGGTGGCCCTGAAAATGATCGGGGTCTTGCACCTCCAGCAGTGAGGATAGGAATGTTCGACAGTGGATTCAGCCAGAAGTGCCCCTGACTCTGCCAGCTTGCTGTTCACAGCAGCGTTGGCTTCGAGAACGGGCATGCCGGAAAAGTATTCAACATCCTTCGTGAATATCCCCTCGTCGTCCACCGGGGCATAGATATCCAGGCCGTACTTGAGGCCGGTCACGTAATCGTCCTGTCCGTGACCGGGGGCGGTGTGTACACAGCCGGTCCCGGCCTCGAGAGTTACGTAATCAGCGAGTACTATCACGGATTCCCGATCGTAAAGAGGGTGCCTCATCTTGAGGCCCTCGAGGACTCTGCCAGGGAACCTGGCGATAATGTCCAGTTCCTTCAGATCCATTGCTGAGGCAAGAGCAGAAGCAAGATCCTCCGCGACGATAAGAGCCTCACCGCCCTGGGAAATGGCTACATAACTGAATTCAGGATGCAGAGCAACAGCCAGGTTGGCGGGAATCGTCCAGGGAGTAGTTGTCCAGATCACAACAGATGAGGGAATTTGTGAAAGTTCCGGGACAGCCTCAGCGGGATCGTCGATGAAGGGGAAACGGACATAGATGGATGGAGATGTGTGATCGTGATACTCAACCTCGGCTTCAGCAAGTGCTGTACTGCATGAAGCGCACCAGTAAACCGGCTTTTTCTGTCTGTAAACGGAGCCTGCCTCGATGAAGGATCCAAATTCTCTGGTGATCCTGGCCTCGTAGGGATATGCCATGGTCAGGTACGGATCATCCCATTTACCGAAGACACCCAGTCGTTTGAATTCGTCCCGCTGGATATCGACGTACTTGCCCGCGTATTCACGGCATGCCTGTCTTATTTGAAGAGGGGACAGGCCTTTTTCCCGGGCCCTGAGTTCTGAATCCACTTTGTGCTCGATGGGTAGGCCGTGACAGTCCCAACCTGGTACATAGTGGGAGTAATAACCGCTCATCCATTTTGACTTCACAACAAAGTCCTTCAGGATCTTGTTAAGGGCAGTTCCCATATGTATATTACCATTTGCATAAGGGGGGCCGTCATGAAGTGTGTAGACCTCCCTTCCTTTCCTGGATTCCAGGATCTTACTGTAAAGATCCTCAGAATCCCATTTCCGAATCCTCTCCGGTTCCTTGACGGACAGATTGCCTCTCATGGGGAAATCTGTCTTTGGAAGATTCAGCGTGTCCTTGTAATTCTTCATGTTGTCTGATGCCATGCCATGCTCCTGATCGATTAGTTAAGCCCTGTAGCTTGTGATAATAAAAAAACTCCCGATCCCACGGGGACGGGAGTTCACAGCCCGCGGTACCACCCCGGTTGCCCGATCTCTGAAAGCGACCGGACCCCTCTGGCGCTGTAACGGGCGCACCCGGTTACGCCTCATCCATGTTCGACGTAACGGCTCCAGGGTGATCTTTCCTTGCCGGTGTCGGTACCGGGCTCTCACCGTTCCCGGATCGCTGACACGTCTGCCGGCAGGTACTGTCCCCTTCACTGCCTTTGGCTCAATTTGAAAGAGAAAACAACTTTTTTCTCTTTCCGGGAAGCAAAAAGCCATAAATGGACTTTTTACGACCCAGTCAAATTATCGAGCCGCAAGAATAGGTGGTGTTCGGGTTTATGTCAAGATGTGGTTGAACATTAGAACATTAGAAATTGGAGCATTGGAAATTGGAAATTCGAGATTCGAAATTGGGTAAGGGATCAACACACGTTGGACCTTGGACGCGGTCAATCTGGATTATCATCATCCAATGAGAATCATGATGAGTCCCTGAACGACTCCAATGATAGTACCAGTTACGGCCCCAACGATCTCTATATGTGTGAACTCCTTGCTGGCAAGGTTCATCACAAGACTCTCCAGAGCTTCCAGCTCGAACTCTTCCACCCGCTGTGCCACCAGCTGCTTGATGTCAACTGTATCCTTGAGCTTCTGGATAAATACATCCCGATAACGGCTGATGAGCCTGCTCACTTCTTTCGTCAGAGTTTCCAGGATCTGGGGCAGTACTACGGATTCCCATGCCTGGGCCACCCCCGGAATTTTGCCTATGATGCTCCCCGGTCCCTTGACGTTTAGAATGTTGTGCAGCGTATCCCTGACCTCGTCCTCCCAGTCGACGTCGTTCATTGCTCGTCCGAGGTCCTCGGAAGTCAGGAGTTTTTCGTGGACCGTCTCGGCGATACGCATGGCCAGTTCCCCGTGTCTGCGTGGGATCACGCCTTGTATCTTAAGTCCGAGAATGTTCACCGGTTTTCGAGGTTTGAACAACATCCTTATGGCGATCTTGTTGGTGATCCACCCCACCATGGCGCCGACTACCGGAAATATCATGAAATATATGAAATCGGGCATCACGTCTCCTGCTCAGTAGTTTGTTTTATTCCGCGGAGTAAAAGCCATGTATGGACTTTTTTTCGACCCTATCAAAGTTGATGACTTTGTAATAAGTCA
>DAOVVW010000058.1 GCA_030636965.1 Pseudomonadota bacterium
GGAATACCCGGATGGTCGCCAAGCTCCGTGAGAACACGGGCTTCCATCAGGAATCTGTTGTTTAACGCTTCATTTTTGGAGACCTTTATGACCAGAGGGTCTTCCTCGAGCCCCAGTATATCTCTGGCTTTCCATACTGAACTGTAGCGGCCTTCCGAGAGCTCTTCTAACTTCTCGTAGCGGTCTGCCACAAGCTCGGAGATCCTTGAAACAGACAGGTAATTTTTCCGCCTGGTGAGCTTTCTACGATAGAAAGAGGATATAAAGGATTTAATTTGATTGAGAGGCGATTGCTTGATATCCATGAGGGGGATGTTCACACCCTCGAAACCTATGATGCTGCCGTCAGGACTTCTGTAGAGGTTTCCTGTGAGCAGGATGGTTAAGACTGAGCCGTCCCTGCGCTTAAAATTAACCTTGAAATCCTTCACGAATCCCTGCTTCTGGATGAGGTTCTGCAAAAGCTCCCTGTCGCCGGGATTGACATACAGATCCTCCGGGAGTTTCAGCCGCAGTACATCCTCCCTGCTGGAGTAGCCCAGCATCCGGACAAGGGAGTCGTTTACCTCCAGAAAACGCCCAGATTTTGTTGAAATAAAGTAACCGTATTGAGATGAATCGAATATTCTCCTGTATCTCTTTTCTGTCTCTTCGATCTGTACTTCCTCCTGGTGGATGAGGATAAGATTACGGATCCTCGCCAGAAGGAGCTGCGGATTTATGTCGAGGGACAAGACGTCCATGGCGCCTGCTGAAAGCGCTTCTCCGACCACAGTGTCATCAAGAGATGATTCAGTTACCGCGAGAAGGGGTATCTCTCTCGTCTGTTCGTTGATAGTAAATGAACGGCAGAGCTCGGAGGGTTTGCCGCTCATGCTCAGGTCGAGCACAATAACATCTGCACCGGAACCGGCTTCTGCCCGCCCGGATTCGACATCGGAGGTGATCTGGACTTCTATACCGCCGGACTCCAGGGTTTCAGCCAGTTTTTTTGCTTTTTCCTGATCACCGTAAACCAGGACGGCCTTGGGATCTGCGATCTTCATCCTTAAATTCCCTGGGAAAGTCTGGCTGCCAGCGCTGGGGGCAAACCCGCTTCAAGAATGCGAGACTGGGCTTTTTTTACATCATATTCCACCAGGTGAAACTCAATGGATGAGTTTTTAGTGTCGTAGATCAGGTAGTGGGCCCTCGGATCCCCGTTTCTGGGCTGACCCACGCTCCCCGGATTTATCAGGTACTTCCTGCCCTGGGCAAGAATGACTTCCGCTTCAGGGTCTATTGTTGTAACCGGCGTACCAGGCAGCTGTGTGAACACCGACCTTCTGTGTGTGTGTCCGAAAAAGGCAAGTTTCACCCTGGGATCGTCGTCATTAAGATCCATAAATACCTTTTCGGCGATTTCAATGGTTCTGAGGTAGGATTCAGGCTTGCCGGGCAGTCCATGAAACAGATAGACTCCAAGAGCGGGTGAGGCGCCCATTGGAAGTTCCGCAATGAACGACAGCGCTTCGTCCGAAAGATTATTGCGTGTCCACGTTATTGCCTCTTCGGCTGCAGGGTTGAACCCGTTGGCCTTGGCAAGGTCAAGAGCCGCTTCCTCGTGGTTGCCGGTAATGATAATAGAGTCCAAATCCGTGAGCATCTGCATGCAAGCGAAGGGCTCTGCTCCGTAGCCGATACAATCGCCCAGGCTCCAAACGCCATCCACATCTCTCGCTTCGAAATTGCGTACGACCGCCTCAAGGGCGGGGAGATTACTGTGTACGTCTGCGAGTATTGCTATTCTCATGTGTATTAGTCTCGTGTTTCGAGTCTCGAGTTTCGCGTTAAACAATGACCACAAATGTGTAGCAGATTTAAATTTAATATTACCATGCTTACCTCTGTGTTTTTATAAGGTAATTCCTGAATGCTCTTTAATTACCGAGTGAATAAAGTGGTATTAATGCATTTTAGCCTATTCTCATGATTATTAATGATATATCAACCCGAGACCTGAGACTCGAGACCCGGTTAACTACTCCCGTTCCCCATACCGTAAGTAATTTAGCAGGCGTCTGCAGATCCCCCTTAATGCAGTAGCTTCTGCAGTATTGGGTCTGGCTCTGTTGATAAATGAGCGCACGAGCCGCATCATGTGATCCGGATTGTCCTTCCAGAGAAACCCCACCTCGGCAAGCACTTCCTCGATGTGGCCGAACATCCCTTCTGTGGCATCGAAATCTGCGATGTCCTGTGCAGGTTTAATATCACCGGGAAGGCCCGCAACCATCATCTGGAACAGTACTATGGCCACAGCATGGGAGAGATTGTAGCTCTGCAAAGGACCTGCTGTCGGGATAGTGATCGTCTTGTGACACAGGGTCAGCTCTTCGTTGGAAAGTCCTGAACTTTCCGGGCCGAAAACGATGGCAACCCTGCTATCGGTTGCCTTGCGGACAATTTCGGATGCAGAGCGGTCTATATCAGAAGAATCCCAGTACTTGCGTTCCCTGCCTGTGGTTCCAATTATATATCGGGCTTCAGATCTGCTCAGAGCTTCTTGCAGGGATGAAAGTATCGGGGCTCTTTCAAGGAGTTCTGCAGCCGAAACAGCGAGCTTTCTGGCCGTTGCCCAGTCATCGGTTTCAGGACAGGAGATGAAAAGGCTGTGAAACCCGGTATTTGCTAGTACCCGGGCTACAGCCCCGATATTTTCAGGGATAGCTGGACGGTGAAGTATAACCGAGAGGTTTTCAGGAAGGCCTGTTCTTTCGTTTTGTCGGGTCACGCCTTCTTCTCTTCCTGGACTTTTGGGTGTTTGCAGCGGGGGTTCGGGAGAAATTACTTCCCATTTTCTTCCATTCCGTGATCAGTTTTCTCCCTTCATTGTCACCGCCCGCAGTAAGCTCAAAAAGTTCCATGGCGCCGGGAAAATACGATTTCCGGAGAATCGTTTTTGGCCGGAACTTTCTGCTCTTAAGCCCGAGCAGTCTGGTCTGGGCGGCGATGGTCTGACGCATAGCATCCTGCACCTTCCTTGGAACCTGGATCCGTTCCGCAAGGGGGGTAATAGTTTCCCGGACGATCTGTATCTTGTCTCCCCGGGGATCACGGGCGGTTGCTCGTTTGCAAAGAGGGTAATAAATAGTTGAGAGTATAAGGGATGGTGTGAGCTCTTTTCCCTTCCGGAAAGAGGCGTCCAGTCTGGAGAGAATGCCCATGTATTCATCAGCCCCCTCCGCCTTGATGTGATGGTACACTTCGGGGAATAGCGTTTCCAGGAGACCGAGCTTCCGAAGCAGAGCGAAAGCATTGCGTCCCTTGCCTCTGCCGAACATCCGGAAGATCTCCTCCAGTATCCGGGGTGTGGCGCCCTGCCATATCTGATCTTTCATGGACCTGATGGCCTTTTGTGAAGCGGGATCAAGGGTAAAGTCCAGGAGGGCAGCGAATCGCACACCGCGCAGGATCCTGATAGGATCTTCCTCGAAACGGACAAAGGGGTCACCGATGATGCGGACAACGCGGTCATGCAGGTCATTCAGGCCGTTAACATAATCGATGACCGTGAAGTCCGAGATATTGTAAAAGAGAGCATTAACGGTAAAATCCCTTCTGAATGAATCCTCAACAGGGGTACCGAAAGTATTATCCGATCTGATGGGACCGTCTTCGAGATCGAATTCCGAGCTGGTCCTGAAGGTTGATACCTCGATTATCTTGTTTCCCCTGAAATAGATGTGGGCCAGCCTGAAGCGGCGTCCTATAAGACGGCAGTTGGCGAACAGCTTCTTTATCTCATTGGGATGGGCGGATGTGCTGATATCAAAATCTTTGGGCTTGCGTTTCAACAGCAAGTCACGGACACCGCCGCCCACAAGATAAGCTATGTGTCCGTGTCGATGGAGCCTGTAGAGAACCTTCAGGGCATCCTTATCAATATCAGAGCGAGAGATCCTGTGTCCTGGTCTGGGAATGACGAGAGGGCTCACGACCCCGGAAGTTTCGGTTTGTGGAGGAATCATCTGCTTCCTTAATATTTACTCCGGAAAATAATGTCAAGCGCCTTGTATTAGGCGAGTTTCTGGTTTCTGGTTTCTAGTTTCTAGTTTACCAACTATTAACTGCTGGCAACCAGCAACTTCTAATGTCTAATGTTCCAATGCTCTATTGCTCCAATTTCCAATTTCCAATTTCCAATTTCGCATAAGAATCATTGACATAAACCCCATTATGGTTAGCTTTATGGCGTCTATATCAAAACTAAGCCAGGGAGGAAATTAGAAGATGAGCAAAGTAATCGGCATTGATCTCGGAACAACCAATTCGGCTGTTGCGATCATGGAGGGTGGAAACCCCAAACTTATCCCCAACGAAGAGGGCGGCAGGACAACACCATCAGTAATGGCAATCACGAAAGATGATGAGCGTCTCGTGGGCCAGGTGGCAAAGCGCCAGGCTGTAACGAACCCGGAAAACACTGTTTACTCCATCAAGCGCTTCATGGGCCGCAGGCTCGAGGAGGTGCCGGGTGAGATAGATATCGTTCCATACAAGGTTGACAAGGACGGGTCCGGCAACGTGGTCATCAATATCGCCGGGAAATCCTATTCACCGCCTGAGATCTCCGCAATGATCCTTCAGAAGCTGAAAAAAGCGGCGGAGGATTACGTTGGAGGGACTATCACACAGGCGGTCATCACAGTACCTGCGTATTTCAATGACAGCCAGAGGCAGGCCACCAAGGACGCGGGCAAGATCGCTGGTCTCGAGGTCCTGAGGATCATCAACGAGCCGACAGCTGCTGCGCTGGCATATGGGCTGGACAAGAAAGCCAACGAGAAGATTGCTGTATACGACTTCGGCGGCGGCACCTTTGATATCTCCATCCTGGAGGTCGGTGACAACGTAGTGGAGGTAAAAAGCACCAACGGCGATACTCACCTTGGAGGTGATGACCTCGATCAGCGCATTATTAATTATCTGGTAGAGGAATTCAAAAAGGATCAGGGGATCGATCTCTCGGGTGATGCCATGGGTATGCAGCGCCTCAAGGAAGGCGCTGAAAAAGCCAAGATTGAGCTTTCCACTACCCAGGAGACAGACATCAATCTGCCTTTTGTCACGGCTGATCAGAGCGGTCCCAAGCACCTGAATATCAAGCTCACCAGGGCCAAGTTCGAACAGATGATCGATGATCTGGTACAGAGAACCATGGGTCCGTGTAAGCAGGCCCTTAAGGACGCAGGTCTGAAACCCGCGGATATTGACGAGGTCATCCTGGTAGGAGGCAGCACCAGGATACCACTGGTGCAGAAAGTCGTTACAGATCTCTTTTCAAAGGAACCGCACAAGGGTGTGAACCCCGATGAAGTAGTCGCCATGGGAGCTGCTGTCCAGGCAGGCGTTCTTGCCGGGGAAGTCACGGACGTGCTCCTTTTGGACGTTACGCCCCTGTCCCTCGGGATAGAGACCCTTGGCGGTGTCATGACAGCTCTTATCGAAAGGAACACAACCATTCCGACCCGCAAATCAGAGACCTTTACGACGGCTGAAGACAACCAGAACCAGGTGGAGATCCACGTACTGCAGGGAGAGCGTCAGATGGCATCTGACAGCCGGACACTGGGACGGTTCCATCTTATCGGACTTCCGCCAGCGCCCCGTGGTATGCCCAAGGTTGAGGTTACCTTCGACATTGATGCCAACGGTATCGTCAATGTGTCGGCAAAAGACCAGGCAACCGGCAAGGAACAGTCTATACGCATCGAATCATCAAGCGGTCTGTCTGAAGACGAGATCGAGACAATGGTCAAGGACTCGGAAACTCACAGCGAGGAAGATCAGAAGAAAAGGGAACTTGCAGAGACGAGGAACCGCCTGGACTCCCTTCTCTACGAAGTGAACAAGAATCTTGTCGAGAGCAAGGACAAGGTTTCCGAGGAAGATGTCAAGAATATCGAAACCGCTCTTGAGGAGGGCCGTGAGGCCCTGAAGGGTGATGATACGGAAGCCATGAACAAGGCTATCGAGGATATCACACAAGCGTCTCACAAGCTGGCCGAGATCCTGTATCAACAGACACAGGAGGCTGCTGGCGGCGAAGGTGAGGATGCACAGGCAGGATCTCCGGGTGGAGAGTCTGATGAAGACGTGGTGGACGCTGAATATACGGATGAGTAATATAGGTTTGTTAGGGTCGCAAAAAGTCCGTGAGCGGCTTTTTGCTTCTCGGGA
>DAOVVW010000061.1 GCA_030636965.1 Pseudomonadota bacterium
ACTTCAGGAATACCGTCGTGATAATGACCTCCAACGTGGGCAGCAGTCATATCGCTGAAATGCATGGTGAGGAAAGATCAAAGATCCACGACCTTATTAACGAGGCCCTGAAGGCGTCCTTCAGGCCGGAATTTCTCAACCGGATTGACGATATCATCGTCTTCGATTCACTTACCAGGGATCAGATAAAGCAGATAGTTGAGATACAGATTCGGAACCTGGGAGACCTTCTCGCCCAGAGAGGTCTGACACTCAAACTCTCGGATGCCGCTCTTGAAATAATCGCTTCAGAGGGGTTCGACCCTGTGTATGGCGCCAGACCGCTGCGAAGAACCATACAGAAAAAGATCCAGGATCCTCTGGCCCTGGAGGTTCTTTCGGGAAATTTCGGTGAAAATGATACGATATCTGTTGATGCCAGTAATGGAGAGATCGTGTTTAACACGGAGGATTAAATATGATCGGTTGATAGTTGTTAGTGGTTAGTTGTTAGTTCAGATAGTGCACTTACTAACAACTTGCAACTAACAACCAACAACTTGATAATTAATTCTGTTTCATCGGGATCGTGAAGTGAAAGGATGTTCCTTTATCCGGGATGCTGTCAAGCCAGATCTTGCCCCCGTGCAGCTCTACCATGGACTTGGCGATAAACAGCCCCAACCCGGCTCCGTGGTAAGGTCTTGAAGTTCCCTGATCCACCTGGAAAAACTGTTCGAACACCTTCTGGTGGCAATCATCCGGGATCCCGATCCCCTTGTCTGTCACGCTTATCTGCACCAGATCGCTATGGTCCGTCTCACGTCTGCCCGAGATCTTTTTAACATCTATCTGTACGGGAGAGCCGGGATCTGAATATTTAAGAGCATTGGAGACAATGTTGTTCATGATCTGGAGAAGTTTGTCCCGGTCCGCTTCGATCTGAGGCATATCCTCAGGTATGTCCGTTTGAATGTCCGGCTCTACACTCGTAACGTGGCGGGTGGAGAAGATCACATCATTGATGATTTCCCTGAAATCAACCGGTTTGAATCGGAAAGCTATCTTTCCCTCCTCCAGGCGTCCGGTATCCAGGATGTCGTTAATAAGGTTCAGAAGATCCTTGCCCTTTCTGTAGATCTGTCCGGTATATTCCTTCTGTTCCTCCGTGAGGTCACCAACGTGTTCTTCCGAAAGAAGCTCGGAAAATCCGATAATCGATGTCAGGGGTGTTCTTAACTCATGTGAGACCGTGGCCACGAAATCGGACTTGATATTGTTGAGGTACTGAAGTTCCTCGTTTGTGCGAATGAGTTCCTCGTTTAACCTCAGTAATTTGCCGGTCTTTCTCTCGAGCATTCGGTAGAGAGTGGCATTCTTGATGGCGTTGGAGCTTGCACCGGCGATCACTCTGGAAATAGCAATCTCCTCGTCGGTAAAGCTCTTTCCGGATCTTGAGGAGCGGAGAAGCAGTGCACCCATTATCTCTCCGCGGAAAGTAAGGGGCACCGCGATAATGGACTTTATGCCCAGGTGAGACATCTTTTCTCTCACATCCTCCATGATCGGATCGGTTTGGATATCCTCGATGAGAACCAGCTCACCTGTTCTGAAGGATTTGATTATTTCCGGATACTTGCTCAGGTCCAGAGGGATCTCGGCCATATTTGGATCGTCGTGGGAAACAAGGACGCGGCCCTTCAGTCTCTCTTTGTCCTCACCCCATTTTCCTTCGACGGCAATGATGGAGCATCTCTCTGCTTTAAGGGCAGTCGCGGTCCTTTCAACCAGGATGAACAGAACCTGCTTAATGTCGAGGGAAGAGGTCGTGGTTTCGAGAACCTCGTAAGCCAGGCGGAACTTCTTTGACCTGTCGGTAAGTCTGTCAAGGAAGAACTTCTGTTCCAGGTTGACTCTTGCTCTGGCAATTACTTCGATAGGTGAAAATGGCTTGGTAATGTAATCGGTTGCACCGGACTTAAGGCCCTTTACGACATCGTCCTTCTTGTCGAGGGATGTGATCATAAGAATAGGCATGGAAGAGAGTTCGGGCATCTTCCTGGCGGCCTGACATACTTCATATCCGGACAGACGGGGAAGCACCACGTCAAGACACACCAGATCGGGTCTTTTCGACAGCATAAGATCCAGGCCCACATGGCCGTCTTCAGCCTGGAGGGTCTTGTATCCCTCGCTCTTGAAAATATTAACGAGAATATTCATGGAGATAGGGTCGTCCTCAATGATAAGGACAAGACCTTTTCTTGAGGAGACAAACTTCGACATAAACAGCCCTGCAACCCTTTGTGAGAAGTGAAAAGTGCTACTTAGCGGTTTTACTATCGAAATAGTATGAAATGACCGAGAACTTGTCAAGCTGAACAGGACGTGGCCAAAAATGATTTGACTTGGATTTTCGGGAGCTTATAATCAGAAAGTTGGAAATTTGATAACTGTTAGTGTCGCAAAAAGTCCGTGAGCGGCTTTTTGCTTCTCGGGAATTGAAAAACGTCGTTTTCATTTCCCTCACGGATCAATGACTCAAGGTTTATGTCATTGATCCGGGCGCCCATGCACGGGCGCGATGATAATATATTAACTTGCGGTGCAAGCCGTTGATTTGGGTGCCCCTTGAGTGGGCGCGTTACCTACTGAGAGTTACAAGGGAGGGATTCAAGGATGGCCATCAGAATTGGGATCAACGGGTTCGGAAGGATCGGCAGACTGGTTGTGAGAAATGCGATTGATGATCCGTCGGTTGAGTTTGTTGCGGCCAACGACCTGACTGACGCTAAAACCCTGGCTTTTTTGCTGTGTCATGACTCTGTACATGGTAGCCTCAGCAAAAAACCGGAATTAACGGAGAACGGGATTGCTCTGAATGGCCAGGAGATGAAAGTTTTCTCCGAGAGGGACCCTTCCAAACTTCCATGGAAAGAGCTGAAAGTAGATGTAGTGCTGGAATGCACGGGCCTTTTCAGGTCGAGAGAGGATGCGGCAAAACACCTGGATGCCGGTGCAAAGCACGTCATAATATCCGCCCCCGGCAAGAATTCGGATATTACTGTGGTCTATGGAGTAAACCATGAGGACCTCGACCCGGAGAAACACCAGGTTATTTCCAATGCATCCTGTACGACGAACTGCCTGGCGCCCGTCGCGAAGGTTCTTGACGACGAATTCGGGATCGTTCACGGCGTTATGACCACTATCCACGCCTACACCAACGACCAGAGGATCCTTGACCTGCCACACTCGGATCTGAGAAGGGCAAGGGCGGCGGCCCTCTCCATGATACCCACTACCACAGGCGCTGCGGCAGCTGTGGGACTAGTCCTCCCCGGGCTGAAGGGCAAACTTGACGGTATTGCCGTCCGTGTACCAACTCCCAATGTCTCCCTGGTGGACCTTACAGTGGAGCTGGCAAGCGAGACGGATGTTGACTCCATAAACAAAGCCATGAAGAAGGCTTCCGAGGAGGGTCCACTAGCCAGTGTGCTCAAGTACAACGACGAGCCTCTGGTATCTGTGGATTTCAACGGGGATGTCTCTTCATCGATCTTCGATGCGCCCATGACCAAGATGGTCGACAACAAAATGGCTAAAATCCTGTCCTGGTACGATAACGAGACCGGATATGCCGCCAGGCTTGTCGATGTAGCCAAGTATCTCTACGGTACCTGACATGGAACAGAAGAGATCTATAGAAGACGTCGAGTTCGTTGGCAAGAGCGCCCTTGTAAGGGTCGACTTTAACGTCCCATTTGGCAGTGAGGGGAATATTACGGATGACGCAAGGATCAGGGCGTCCCTTTCCACAATAAACCATATCCTGGACGAGGGAGGGAAGGTCATCCTTATGAGCCACCTTGGCAGGCCCAAGGGAAAGCAGGTCGAGAGACTGAGTCTCAGACCTGTTGCCAGTAGGCTCTCCAGACTCCTTAGGCAGGAAGTAGTCATGGCTCCCGACTGCATCGGTGAAGAGGTCCGATCAATGGTGGACGATCTGCACCAGGCGGGAGTAATGCTCCTGGAGAACCTCAGGTTCCACCCGGGTGAGGAAGCAAACGATCCGGAGTTTGCTGAGCAGCTTGCCCAACTGGGCGATGTTTACGTGGACGATGCCTTCGCTACGGCTCACAGGAGCCATGCATCGGTAATAGGTGTTCCTGAATATCTGACTCCAGCTGTTGCCGGTTTCCTGATGAGGAAGGAGATCAATTATTTTATCAAGGCCCTGGAGACCCCCTTCAGGCCGCTGGCGGTTATCCTGGGAGGAGCCAAGGTTTCGGACAAGACCCTGGCGATCAAGAAACTTGTGGAAAAAGTTGACAGGATCCTCCTGGGCGGCGGCATGGCTTATACATTCCTCAGGGCCCTGGGGTACGATGTTGGTAAATCGTTGGTGGAAGGGGATATGATCGACCTCGCCAGGGATGTCATGGAGAAAGCCAGGGAGAGGAAAGTTCCCATATATTTGCCGGTGGATGCCATTGCAGCCGAAAAAAGGCATGAAACAGCTGTTACAAGTGTTGTTACGATCCAGGAATTTCCCGAAAACATGATGGGTCTCGACATTGGTCCGGCTACAAATATCCTCTTCAGGGAGGCCCTAGCTGACGCCAAGACTATAGTCTGGAACGGTCCCATGGGAGTCTTCGAGCTTTCCCCCTTCAACAGGGGTACGTTCTCCATGATCGACACCCTGGCCCACTCCAATGCCCTTACTATCGTTGGCGGAGGGGATACCGACACAGCCGTTCATACCACCGGGAAGTCAGATATGATCGATTATATCTCTACAGGGGGAGGGGCATTTCTAAAGCTGCTGGAGATGGGGGAGCTTCCCGGAATTAACGCCCTTCAAGACAAATAGCAAACAGATTTTCTTGACATAACAGTGATGACTCTATAAAAAGTCATCACTGCGCCCATTTGCGGGCGCCCAAATCAATAACTTGCACCGCAAGATATTGATTTGGGAGGAAAGTGAAAATGACACTTTTCGCTTTCCGCGGAGTAAAAAGCCACGGATGGACTTTTTACGACCCTATCACAAGTGGTGAAGTGGTATAGGCGGCCTGCCGGAAAGGGGTAGCTGGAACATGCGCAAACCTCTAATTGTGGCCAACTGGAAGATGCACAATACAGCTTCAGAGGCTTCTTCTTTTGTTGAGGAACTTCTCGGAAAGATCGGCGAGATCTCCTCAGTGGAAGTGGCCATCGCACCGCCTTTTACCGCGCTGGAATCTGTTTCAAAAATTCTATCGAAAACAGATCTTGTGCTTGCGGCCCAGAACATGTACTGGGAACCAGAGGGCGCATTTACCGGTGAGATAAGCCCTGTGATGCTCCGTGAGCTCGACTGCCGGTTTGTCATTCTGGGACATTCAGAGAGAAGGCAGTACTTCGGAGATGGTGACGGGGAGGTGGCTCTAAAAGTAGGGGCGGCCCTTACAGAGGGGCTCATGCCGATCCTGTGTGTGGGAGAAACTCTCGGTGAGCGCGAACAAGGGAAGACTTTCGAGATCGTTGAGAGGCAGGTCAGGAGCGCCCTGGATGGAGGAATGCCTGATTCCGGCGGCGGTCTGGTTATAGCATATGAACCCGTATGGGCCATAGGTACAGGAAAGACCGCGACCCCGGAGGCTGCCCAGGAAGTACACGGTTTTATTAGAGGTCTTCTTGAGAACCTTCTCGGAGAAGGGCTTGGCGACGAAGTGAGAATCCTCTATGGAGGATCAGTTAAACCTGATAGTGTTGATAGTTTGATGGCAATGCAGGATATAGATGGAGCCCTGGTGGGAGGCGCGAGCCTCGACGCGGAGAGCTTCGCCCGCATTATCCATTTCAAATAGTCTGGGAGGATATATTCATGACTCTGCTACTGTTGAAAATACTTCATATATCAGTTGCTATTTTTCTCATTCTGGTTGTGCTTCTGCAGACAGGAAAAGGGGCCGAGATGGGCGCTGCTTTCGGAGGCGCGAGTCAGACTGTTTTCGGAGGTGGCGGTCCGGCAGGCTTCATGGCAAAGCTCACGACTGCTGCGGCAGTGCTCTTTATGCTGACTTCACTGAGTCTTGCTTACCTGTCGTCCACGAGCCGTTTTTCGGGAGCTGTTTTACCTGAAGAGGTATCGATACCGGTGGAGCAGCCACAGCAACCTGTTCAGGTGCCGCCTGTGAATGAGGGCGCAACAGATCTGGATC
>DAOVVW010000136.1 GCA_030636965.1 Pseudomonadota bacterium
AATCATATCGCAATATGAAAACAATTCTGGACAAACATCCTCAGGTGGTTGGCTATGCGATGGAAGCGGTTGCCCGTGCAGGTCTTAAACCGGTGAAGAATCTGATCCGGGGAGGTACGGATGGAGCCGGACTTTGTTTTATGGGTGTTCCCACGCCTAATATTTTTACCGGCGGACATAACTTTCATAGTAAAAAGGAATGGATCTCGGTTCAGAATATGGCTAAAGCGGTTGAAACGATTATTTTGCGGCTCCACAGTATGCTTCAATGTGCACAGGTTCGGTATCTTAAACTTGAGTATTTTAATTGTAAAGGGAAATATATGAGAACCGATTTAGACAAGGTATTTGATAGTAAAAGCATTCAGATTCAGGAGTCAGAAATCAGAATTCGGTTTGTTATCTATAAAATCCACTTCTGTCTGTTTCAATTCCATCATTATCGCGCTTCACCATGAAGGCGCACAAGAAATGGTTAGATACAAGGCCGCAGGGAGGAGGAAACCGGAGGCGTATATGGGACATACGCCGAGGATTTCCGAAGACCAAGAACGCAGTAGATGGCCTTTTATTGTCGCCGCATACCCAAAGAGCTATTTTACGGTTAGCCTGATTTTTCCCGCCGGTGCCAGCGTCCAAGCACTACCGATCCCAAAGCAGCGGCTACTCCGAAGGAAAGCACGGAAAGCACGAGGGGAACGCCTTGGGCGTTCAAAAGATCCACAACAAACACTTTCAGCGCACCGACAACCGTCACCGTGATCGCCACGGCCCTGATTTCATAATCCTTCCTGAAATAGGCCATCAGGATCAGCGCTATAGCACCAATATTAATGATAATGGACTGGGCACAGGTAAAGGCATTGGTCAGGTCTCCTTGCATACCAGAGAGTATTCCGTAAATACCAATCCTGAGAAAGATAAATGCCCCGAGAAGCGAAGAGAAGAAAAGTATGACCGCGGTGCGGTCCATTTTGTCAAATTTTGCAAAGAATCCTGACTCCGCTATGGGCCCGAACCTTCGGCTCCGGCCAAAATGAATATATGATATAGCGGAGAAAACAGCGGCTGACATTAGACCGGCCAGAAGAGAAACATCCTTTACCGAAAAAGCGCCTGAGGTAGCTGCAGCGATTATCACGGATGCCTGGAGAATGTATGAAGTGATCCTGACTCCATCATGCTTCCACCTTCGTGCCAGGATACCGTAACCCAGGGCCATACCCGAAAGCACGGGTACTGCATATACAAACTTGCCCAGAAGCAACGGCAGCGACAACGCCAGCAGAGCGGCAGCTGGAAAGGCGAATAAATTTACACCGGAACCTTTGTTTTCAGCCTTTCTTGCCAGATAAGCAGCAATACCGAAAAGTCCCATTGACAGGATAACACCCATAATTCCAACTGCCGCAAAGCCCGCGCCCCTGACCGAAACAACCAACCACAGGTCAAGGTAGATCCACACTATCGGTACTGTTGGAAGCAGGCTGTTATACAGCCTGGCACGCTCAGGCCTGAAATGCTCCACCGAAAGATAAGAGGTGATGATATAAAAGATCACAAAAACCATAAGTACTGGAAAGAACCAGTTTTGGTAGAGAGTGCCGGGTAACTGTTCACCGCGTCTCAGGACAACATAAAGTTTGAAAGTCCAGCCGGTTAAAACAGCCATTGTAGTTAACATTGTGAATATTCTAAGCCACCAGCTGCGGGGGATATTCTTCGCCATGTAACTTATTATGTTCACAAACAGAAGTATCAGGGCGAGGTAGGGAATAATGGGATCGGGAAAGTCCAGCGGGAGGCTTGTCACAGTCACCCCGATTGTCGCAAGAGTCACAGGGACAGCAACCTTCTGCCAACGGCTGATCGTCGCCAGGACAGTTCCGGCTATCATCAACATGGGATAAGCGGTTAGAGACGAGAGAGCGCCGAAGTGGGCATGGGTCTCCAGAACTACAGAAAATAAGAGCATTGCGCCGCTGATGGCAAATATGGGAGCAAACTGGTGCGACTTTCTATAGAGAAACCAGCCTGCTGTCACAAGAAGCCAGGAATAGCTAATACCCAGAAACGAACCGATCTGCATACTAACCAGACCGTTATCGGATATCGTCCTCAGGATCAGCGCTACAGCAAGGAGAAAACAGATAGTGGCGATGCGGGACAGGATGGCAGTCATGCCGCCCATGGTCCATGGCTTTTCAACAGCTGTGGAATCGGCTTTTTCAGCAGACAGAGCCGAAGGCCCTTTATCTGGAACGGCCCTAAACCTTCCCTCCCCTGATTCGAGCTGTTCGATCCTCCGTTCCAGGGTCCTTATCTGGGAGGTGAGCTCCTCGAGTTTCCTTTCGAAATCGTGTCTGTCATCGGACATAGTTATCTAGTTCCGGGTAGTTTTGATCCAAAAACCAATATCCAAGATCCAAGACCAGCTAACCACAGGATTGCTTCGTCATTCCGCTAAAAGCGATATTCCTCGCAATGACTTGTTTGTTACATTTTTTGAACCCAACCCAGAAATCTTTCTCTGTGTTCTCTGTGACCTCTGTGGTTCAAACCCCAAGCTTAGGATTTCTCCGTGTCCTCCGTGTCTCCGTGGTAAAAACCCAAGCTCTTCTCTGTGTACTCTGTGACTCTGTGGTGAAAACACTTAAGTAAAGTCGTGACAATCCCAGCAGTCATCCTCAGCGTTGTGGTCTTCCTTATCATCGTGGCACTGGTAGCATGTATCCCTGTCCTTCACCGCCCAACGGTGCCGTTCGTGACACGTTATACAATCCTCATCGGAGTGATCTTCGATATCCACGTGCAGTTCTTCAAGGTCATCATGGCACTCCATGCAATCGATAACGGGCCTTATCTTCTGCTCATCCATGTGGCAGTCTGTGCATATGAAATCGCCCATACCGACATCGGTGGGGTGACCGCCGTCGCTAACCCCAAGTTCCTCATGGCAGGTTCCACAGTCTCTCGCCGGAGGGATCCCACCTGAATGACACCGGCTGCAGTTCATCTCGGCATGTTTACCCTTCAGATCCCATGGATGAAAGGATTCCCAGTTCTCTCCTGCCGGATAGCCTTCCGCCCAGTGCTTTGATGGCCCCCTCTCGGGCATTGTATGGCAGATCACACATTCCCTGCGGATGACTTTGCCGTCCTCGTTCACGTGCTTCCCATCGTGGCACCTGAAGCACCCCGGGAAATCACGGTGACCAATATTATCAGGATAGGCCTTCCAAGAGACGTTCATCTTCGGGAAAAAGTTTTTCTCATATATATGCTGCAACATTTCCACAGCCTTGTCGATATCCTCAATACGGCTTGTAGCCAGTTCAGGATACTCCGACTGATAAAAATCCTTTATACCCTTCTCAATGGACACAAATGCTTCCTCACGGTTCTCATACTCTGCTACCAGCACTTCAACACCTTTCCGTTTAATATATGGGAGTGTCACATCTATTGCTCCCGCCAGAAGGGCCATATCCATGCTTCGCTGGGGGGATCTGTATATGTGGGTTGGACGATTGTGGCAGACCACACAGTCAACCAATCTGGCATCTTCTCCGTGGCCACCTTCAAACTCACCTTCCCAGCCTTCCAGTTTGTACTCCACAACCCTGCCATCCGGAAACTCCTCCCAGACCAATGGAATAACCTGGAGACCGGGGTCCGCGGCGGTAAAAGTCACGTTTTTTTCCGCCAGCATATGCCAGTGTATACCTGAACCACCCTCCTCCGTTTCATCTCCACCGCCAATTTTAACGAGCATGGAAATGTCATGAGGAGTGTTCTTCTCATCGAAGCTGTAATGAGTTTTTACGCGAAGCTTGCTTCCGTAGAACTTTTCCGGCCAGTGGCATTCCTCGCACGTTTCCCTGGCCGGTCTCAGATGCTGTATAGCCGGGGGTATCGGCCTGGGGAAGCTGTCCAGAAGCACTGCGAACATCTGTCTTGTTCCGGCCAGTTTTGACTTTACGTACCATCCCGCCCCCGGGCCCACATGGCACCCTGCGCAGGTAACCCTGGCATGTGGGGAGTTCTGGGAAGCCACTGCTTCAGGCTCCATAACCACATGGCAGAGCTCTCCGCAGAAAGTCAGAGACTCTGTAAAGTGGTAGGCCTCGTATGCGATCACCGTAAGAAGCAGGGCTGTTACGACAGCAACTGCCATAAAGGCGATGAAGCGGATCCTGTGGGTTCCGATATTGAGATCCAGGATCGGAAACCTTGGAATATCGGTTACTGATTCCTTTCTCCGTTTATTGCGTTCATCCCACATACCCCATCCGAAAAGTAAAAATCCCGCCATAAATAATATAGGCAGGATGAAAAAGAGCAACACACCAAGATAGGGTGAGTGTACATCTCGGAGCATGTCGATGATAAAAAGGATGATTATCAGCAAAGCGGCCAGTGCTGACATGGACATGCCCAGGAAGCTCATGGGATTACGCCACAAACCCCTGTCCCGAAACTTGGTTCCTTCTGCAGTCATGAAGACCCCCTAAGAATATGATTATTCACAAATGAAAATTTACCCTTCCCACCTCAATCCTGTGCTATTTTGCACAACGATGAGA
>DAOVVW010000236.1 GCA_030636965.1 Pseudomonadota bacterium
AATCCGGGGTGGGGTTTTAGTAAACAATCAACTTACAACAAGAACTTCCAATGATTATTTCTATAATTGCTTATTTTCTAATGCTCTAACCCAAAAAGCTCTTTCTCTGTGCCCTCTGTGGTAAAGGGGTTTTAAAACTTGGGACTATGGAGATAATAATGGTCGAACTTACCTGCCCCATATGCTCCGCCGACACTCCCCTTGATGGTGAAGAAGAAGCAGGGGACTCCATTCTATGCGCCTTTTGCTTCAGTCCTCTGAAGATGACCGTCAAGGATGACGGTTCAAGGGCCCTTGTTGACGATTCATAGATTCCCTTGACCACCTCCAGAAGTCAGGATCACGATCCTGGAAAAATCCTCGCCGATGCTGTTGCCATGGCTACGGAAGCCGGCGAACTTCTCCGCGACGGTCTGAAGAAAGAATTCTCTTTCCAGTTCAAAGGTGAAGTGGATATTGTGACCGAGATGGACAGGGCCGCTCAGGATCTCATCGCCCAAAAGATAAGGAAAAACTATCCAGGCCACGGCATCCTGGCAGAAGAGGGGCTGGAGTATGAGGGAAGCAGCCGGTATAAATGGATTGTAGACCCTCTGGACGGCACCACAAACTACGCCCACAGGTTTCCTGTTTTCTGTATTTCCATCGGAATTCTCTATGACGAGGTTCCGACCTGCGGGGTCGTGCACAACCCGATGACCGACGAGACATTTACGGCAGCCATCGGGCAAGGTGCCATGCTAAACGGCATCCCGATACATGTTTCGTCCACGGCAAACCTTGCGACAAGCCTTCTGGGCACTGGTTTTCCATATCAGAAGAGAGAAATTACAGATAATAATCTCTCCCACTTTTGTGCCCTCACGCTCCTCTCTCAGGGAATAAGGCGATGTGGAAGCGCTGCTCTTGACCTGTGTTTTGTGGCATGCGGCAGACTGGATGGGTTCTGGGAGCTTCATCTCAAACCGTGGGACGTTGCTGCAGGGGTGCTAATTGTATCCGAGGCAGGAGGAGCGGTTTCAGACTTTTCCGGCAATCAAACAGGTATCGACGGCTCAGAAATACTGGCCACTAATGGTCATATCCACTCCGACATGGCCGAAGCTCTGATCCTGTCCCGCCCTGGCCAGGGTGAGGACTAGCGGCACTGCTCCCGCAGCCTTCAGAACTTTGCAGCATTCCCTTACCGTGGCTCCAGTAGTGTAAACATCATCGAAAAGAAGAACCCTGTTGCCTGAAAGCTTCTTATGGTCGCGGCCTGTATAAAATGCCCCTTTTACGTTTTCATCTCTTTGTGCCTTTTCCAGCCCCACCTGGGGTTTTGCGCCTCGCCTACTGAGAGCATTATTTAGAAGTGGAACATCGTGATAGTCAGCCACAGGAGATGCAAGCAGGGCAGACTGATTAAATCCCCTTTTCATCAAGTGCCAGGTCGACACAGGAACGGGAACAACCGCATCGAAGTGAGGGATATCCATCGATGAAACTGCCTCGGCCACTGCACCTTTCAGCACCTCGGCCAACGAGAGCTTCCTGCCGTACTTGAGAGCATGAACCGCTTCAGACATCCTGCCGGAAAAGAGATACAGCCCCCTGCACCATTCGAATGGAGGTCTTTTTCGGATACACTCAAGGCAGGAGTGAGGCGTGTCCGGTACCGGGAAGGGTATACCACAGGTGGTGCAGTACCCCTCTATAATGGGATGGAATTCACTCCTGCATTTACTACAGCAGTGAGGATATTTTCCTTCTGAAAGATTTCCGCAAAGGAGGCACACAGGCGGATAGATGACATCCAGGAAATTGTCCCACCGCCTGTTGGTGATCATCACTGGTCAAAACAGGGAGGTGCCGGTCATCTCTGCCGGCTGGGCGATACCCATTATCTTTAGAAGGGTGGGCGCCACATCTGCCAGGCATCCCTCGGCAAGCTCAGGTTTTCCTTTCGAAAAGTCCGGGCCCACCATTACCAGTGGCACCTGATGAGTTGTGTGGGCAGTGTGGGCTGTGCCTCCGGGATCCACCATTGATTCAGCGTTGCCGTGATCAGAAGTGACTATCAGAACACCGCCCAACTCCTGAACTTTTTCAGCGATCTGGCCAACACACTCATCAACCGCCTCAATAGCAGTCACCGCAGCCTCGAAGACACCAGTATGCCCCACCATGTCCGGATTGGCGTAGTTTACAATCACAAAGTCATACCTGCCCGAATCCAGTCTCTCCAGGAGTTTCCCGGTAACCTCATCGGCGCTCATCCTGGGTTTGAGATCATAGGTAGGCACATCCTTCGGTGACTGGATGAGACAGCGATCCTCGCCTTCGAAAAGCTGTTCCACGCCCCCATTGTAAAAAAAGGTCACGTGGGCATATTTTTCCGTCTCAGCTATTCTGAACTGGGTTAGGCCCTCCCTGCTAAGAACCTCTCCCATGATATTTTCAAGGATGATGGGCGGAAAGGCCACAGGATGGTCAAAGCTTTCATCATACTGGGCAAGACAGACATAGGATGACAGGTTCGCAACCGCCGGGCGCACGAAACCGTTAAATTCCGCGTCGTTAAGAGCATGTGTTATCTCCCTTGCTCTATCTCCCCTGAAGTTCATGAAAATGATCCCGTCACCGTCCGAGATCAGGCCTGAAGCGCCTCCGTTTCCCTGGATGACTGTGGGCAGTATGAACTCGTCAGTCTCGCCACGGTCATATGCTTTCCGGACAGCCTCTTCACCTGAGGTAGCTACCTTACCCTCTCCGACCAACATGGCTCTGTAGGCCAGCTCGAGACGGTCCCACCTGTTGTCGCGATCCATGGCATAGTACCGCCCAGACACTACTGCAATACATCCCTTGCCAAGGGATGCCAGGTGCGATTCCATATTCCGTATGTGATCAATTCCGCTGTTTGGAGGTGTATCCCTTCCGTCCATGAAGGCATGGACGAAAATATCCTCGATTCCCGATGAGGCAGCAAAGGAGACCAGGGCTTTTATCTGGTCGATGTGGCTGTGGACCCCTCCATCGGACATAAGGCCCATCACGTGGAGCCTCCCCGAGGCCTTCTTTATCATTTTGAAGGATTCTGAAAAAACGGGATTCTTCTGGAAATCACCGGATTCGATGGCGTTATTTATGCGCGTGAAATCCTGGTAGACAACGCGGCCGGCACCCAGGTTGAGATGGCCGACTTCAGAATTTCCTATCTGGCC
>DAOVVW010000211.1 GCA_030636965.1 Pseudomonadota bacterium
AAGCAGGATGTACGCAAAGCGTGCATCCTGGGGTGGGGGTGGAACCAGGCGAATTTACTTCGCTTGGCGGGGGAGTCACGCCAACGGCGTGATCTCCCGCCGAGGAAAAAGCGCGATAGCGATTTTTTACGAGGGAATCCATATTATTTGAGCAGATCGGCGCAATATCGATTTTTTGGGGTTTTCATCCAAATGTCTGTATAATAAGCAGTACCCGGTTAACGAACTCGCCAGTCTGGTAAATTGGGTCTCTGATTTAAGGAATACAAGCCTAAAACCCGGGAGAATCCATGGGAGAGTTAGGCACACTTCTGAATTTCTATCCAAACCGAAAAGATGCCTCTTCGGCACATAAGTACCTTCGCAGAAGGGGTTTCAGAAGATCGGCACTCATCCACAAATCATCAGCCGGAGATATAAAATTATATGACCGTTCACCATGGTACGGACTGTTCTGGGGTGTAGCCATAGGGTTTTCCTCGGGATGGATTTTACTTTCAGCATTAAGGTTGTTTGGTCCTGAAGGTCTTGTAGCAGTTAGGGCTTCGTATCATGTTCTGGGATTATCTGCCTTTGCGGGAAGTCTGGTGGGATGGTTTTTTATCAGATCCTTCGGTTTAGGAATTGATCGTGAACTGATCCTGAAGCACTCTAACTGGCTTGTATCAGAAGAAACGGTGGTTATCGTCCTGGCTCCCCTAAGATCCATGGGACGGGCAATTGAACTTCTCAGGCGCCCGGGGAAGACACAACCGTCGATCTTTGCCTTCCATCCCGAGAAGGAGAGGGAGAGGACCGTTGAGGAAGTTGTAAGGATAATAGGCGAGCCGCTGAGTGTCGAAAATCTCAGGCAGCATGCTGCCAGGCTTGCCGGGAGCCACCCCTCTAGTATTGTACCCGGTCGCGGCGAGCCTCTTCTTCGTGAAATTGACAAGTGCGAAAGGGTTATCGAAGATGTGCGACAGGCTCTCGCCGAAGCGTCGCACATGGAACAGAACATCTCTGTACCAGCCGAGTGGATACTAGACAATTCATTTATTATCCAGGGGCAGATCGACAGTATCAGGAAAAACCTTCCAAAAAGTTTCTACAATGAACTCCCGGTGATCGTATCAGGACAACAGAAAAGACAGCCACGTATTTACAGCCTGGCCAATGAACTCCTGCTCCACACGGACGGCCAGCTTGAACGCCACATAACAAATGATTTTCTTGAAGGTTATCAATCTGTCCAGGTTCTGACGATCGGTGAATTGTGGGCTCTGCCGATAATGTTCGGCATCGTCATTATCGAAAACCTCCGTCGCCTCGCAGAACAGGTTGACAGACAATTGTGCGAAGGGGAATCTGCCGATTTCTGGGCCAATCGCCTTATAGTCTTTGCCCGTCGCGAACCTGACAATCTCTTTGCAGCTCTCACTGAGCTTTCGAGGGAGCAACCGGACCCAAGTGTTAACTTCGCCTTTCAGCTAACTGGTCACCTGTACGATGAAGAAGCCGCCCTGTTTCCCATCCAGGGCTGGTTGCAGAGAAAGTTCGGCGGTCCACTGGACGGCATCTTCATCGAAGAGAGGGCAAGACAGTCTGCTGATGAAGTGTCTATCGCGAATTACATTACCAGCCTTCGTCACCTCAGACAGATCGACTGGAGGGAGCTTTTCGAATCTCACAGCAGGGTCGACTCCGTGTTACGAAGGGATCCGGCTCATGTATACAACGGCATGGATTTCCCGACCCGCAACAGTTATCGAAACGCAATTGAAGAGATCTCCAGGTGTTCCGGAGTCAGTGAGGAGCAAGTGGCCGAGAAGGCTGTGGAGATGGCTAAAGAGGCGGAGTCTCTCACCGACAGCGACAGGAGCAATCATGTCGGCTTCTATCTGACAGGGAAAGGCAGGGCCTGGTTTTCCAATAGCCTCGGATGCCGGGAAAGTCTACCATACAGGCTGGCAAACTGGGTAAGTCGTAACCACGCATTCACATATCTGGGTGCCTTTGGAGTGGCTACGGCGTCCATACTGACGGCTATGATAGGAATTGGAATTCATGCGGATATCTCAACTGCCGCCGTTGCTGCTATAGCCTTTTTCAGCATAGTACCAGCCAGTCAGGCTGCCCTGCAGTTTATCAATTACATCGTGGCCAGGACCATGCCCCCACGTATTCTGTCGAAGATGTCCTTTGAAGCGTCCGGGATCCCTGACAGATTCAGGACGCTGGTTGTAGTGCCTATTCTCATCCCGAACACAAAGACGGTGAAAGAGGAGATCGAGAAACTGGAAGTACGCTATCAGGCCAATCCGGATCCGAACCTCGTCTTCAGCCTGTTTGCAGACTATGTAGACGCCGACGAAAAGCACAGGGAAGATGACCTGAAACTGCTGGAAGCTGCTGTTGCCGGGATCGAAAGACTCAATAGTCAGTACGGGCAGCACAAATTTTTCCTGTTCCACAGAGAGCGCGTATGGACGAAGTCCGAATCCAAATACATCGGTTGGGAGCGAAAGAGAGGTAAGCTGGAGGAACTGAACAGGCTCCTTACAGGGGACGGTCAAAAGGGGCAAGGTATTGTCAAAGTCGGCGATCCTGAGGCCCTCGAGGGGATACGATTCGTAATCACTCTCGACAGCGATACTCAGTTACCGCGGGACAGCGCACGTCGGATGGTAGAGACGATGGCCCATCCTCTTAATTATCCCAGGATCAGCAAGGATGGAAGCATCGTCGAAAGCGGGTTCACAATTATACAGCCCCGTGTCAGCACATCACTTACAAGTGCGACCGCGACATGGTTTTCAAGGACTTTTACCGATTTCGTGGGGACGGATCCTTATACGTCAACGGTTTCTGATGTGTATATGGACCTCGCAGGTGAAGGTTCCTATCACGGTAAGGGGATCTACGACCCCCACGTATTCCACAAAGTTCTCTCGGGTCGATTCCCGGAGCAGAGACTGCTCAGCCATGATCTTATTGAGGGTGTGTATGTCCGGGTCGGCTTTGCCAGTGATATAGAACTGTTTGACGATTATCCACCGGACTACTTCACGTACTCATCCAGACAGCATCGTTGGATCTGTGGTGACTGGCAGATCGCCGAGTGGTTCCTCCCGCGAGTGTCCACACCTGAAGGTGTGAGAATACCGAATCCCCTGTCCGGCCTGAACCGCTGGAAGATATTCGATAATCTAAGGCGGAGCACAGTCCCAGCCATGTCTGTCGTAATGCTGGTGTTGGCATGGCTGGCTTCCCCCGCCGTGGGGGCTGTTGCATCCATTCTTGTTGCCACAGCTTTTTTCCCCGGGCCTCTTGCCCTGGTTACTTCCTGGTTAACGGCGGGTGTTTTAGTGAAAAAGTCCGACTTCGGGGATTTGAAGCGTTCACTGCGCCGTTCAGCTGTGGAGATCGCACTGATCCCCCATCAGGCATTGCTCTCTACTTTTGCCATAGTCAGGGTCCTGTACAGGAGGATAGTCAGCAAGAAAAAACTG
>DAOVVW010000264.1 GCA_030636965.1 Pseudomonadota bacterium
CATGATCCTCCGGGGAGGGGAAGACGTTTTTCCATCACCGATGATCCTCGTCCCCCGGAATCTCTTCTCCCTCCGGGGGGAAGGCGGTGCATCTTCGGTCGTCCCTCCCCCCTCCTTCCCGGAGAACCGGCCGTGGATGTCCGTCTCGGTGGGCAACTGGAACCGGACCTCCTCCACCGGTTTCCTAGGCACCTGGCCGGTAGCCAATCCGTTCTCGAAATCGTTCCTGAGGTGCTCGGGATCCGCTCCCTCGTTGGAGACGAGGTCTTCCACTGCCCCTTCGATCTCCTCTGGCGCTGGAGAGGTGAAGCTTACGAGATCATTATGGGGATTTTCCGAATCAAACATGGCAACCTTCTCCGGCCATCGGGGTTCTCCCGCCGGTCTCTGTCGGGTGGATCTCTGGATAGCCGGGCTGTGACACTTTGATATTCTCCTTTTTACCTTCAGGGTCATACTCCTGTCAAGTGAGACGGTGGTTGAGGTATAATAGGGCGGCGTTTCACCCGCAGCTCACACCTGACGCAGAAAGGCCGGATCCGGGAAAATGAAGATCAAAACCACCGTTCTCTACACCGCGGGCTGTGCCGACACGCCGTCGACCATAGATCTGGTCAGAAGAACGGCCTCGGAGATGGGCCTGGAGATAGACCTCGAAACCATCAG
The DNA here is from genome assembly GCA_030636965.1 of Pseudomonadota bacterium. Lineage (GTDB taxonomy): Bacteria > BMS3Abin14 > BMS3Abin14 > BMS3Abin14 > BMS3Abin14 > SZUA-178. The sequence goes on from DAOVVW010000264.1 coordinate 667, forward strand.
GGTCGAAGATCAGCGACAGGCTGAGGATCTGAAATTTCTCGGCAGCCCCACGGTCCAGTTAAATGGCCTCGACATCGACCCCGGCGCACGGGACTCAACCCTGTACGGCTTCATGTGACGGAATTACGGGGCATCGGGAATGCCCCTCGGTGAGATGATACGGGCCGCCTTCGATGAAGCTGCCGAGGGAAGCGGCTGAAAAAAAGGGGGGCATGCGATGGACGTCTGTGACCTGATCGACACCTGTCCATTCTTCCTGCAGGAAATGACCTATTTACCAGCCACACAGAACCTGATGATGAAGAACTACTGCCGGGGCGCCTATTCCGCATGCGCGAGATACATGGTCTATCTTGTACTGGGTGTGGATGGAGTTCCGTCTGACCTGTATCCGAATGAGCATAAAAAAGCCCAGGAGATCGTCTCCGGCTCCTGACTCATCAGTAACAGGTGTAACTCCCATATAGCCGCAGTCCATACAAACGGACAATATCATTGACTTTCAGCTCGATTGTGGTTATTATTTTAATTTACCTTACTAATATTATCAGGATGTGTTGAAAGGTGCCTGTATCCGACGAGTTGTGGAAAGAATATCATCTTAGGCTCCACAGCTTTGTTCAAGGGCGGATCGGCGATCCCTCCGTCACAGAAGACACAGTTCAGGAAGTTTTCATCCGAATCCATCCCCGGATCTATCAGATAACGCGAAATGCCTTCACAGACCACTACCGGTATCAACCCAGGGAGGGCACCTGCGACGATCGCTTAGGATAATGTTAAGGGATCAGCACCCTTTTCCGCCTGTCTCCGTCTACATGATTGAAAGGAGGTTGATCATGGATTCAAGAAAAAAGGAACAACCAGGAGAAAAGCGGGAGAATGCCTGCGGCTGCGCTCCTGAAGATTTCCAGGACATGCGGGAAATGATGAAGAAGTGCTGCCCAGGCTGGGACGCTCTTCCCGATTGCGCGGTCATGATGGCTGCTATGAGGGATATGTGCTCCGGATCAAATAGTTCCCGGTCCCATAAAGAGGGTGACTGACATGACCACCATCAGGATGATCCCCGAAGAGGAGGCCACGGGTAAAGTCAAAGATATTTACGAGGATATCAAGGCTCACCACGGCATCGATTTTGTCCCCAACCTCTACAAGGTAATGGCACCCAACCCCGATTACCTGGAGGCTAATTGGATCAGGGTTAAAGCGGTCATGTCGGAAGGGAAACTCGACCGTTTGACAAAGGACATTATAGCCGTAGCTGTCTCGGCGGTTAATGGCTGTGACTACTGAACCTGGGTCCACACTTCTGCGGTGCAGAAGCTGGGGCTCGATGACGAGGCTGTGCTCGAGTTGATGGCCGTTGTCGACCTGATGAGCGGTTTCAACAAGCTGATGGAAGGCTTACGGGTCGAGCCGGACGAAAAACCTTGGTACGGTTGAGGTTAGAAACTCGGATGCCGTGAGCATCCGCCGGTATTGATTGACTAGAAAACAGAAACCTTATTCGGAAAGGAGGAATCGAAAATGTCCAACGAAATACACGAGGCAAAAGAAAATCGAGAGTTCGGGATAGCCACAAGAATGTGGGCTGGTCTTTGCCACAATTGCGGGATCTGCGGCTATGCTGATAAAAAACCCGGCTCATCCTTTGAAAAGCTTATGCACTGGCATCGCACATGGTGTCCTGGCTGGGCGGGTCATACTAAAGTGTACGGGGCAAAACCGCTTTCTCGATGATTTGAGAGTATGACTGAACTCCTGACCGCTTATCAGAGTGGCCGCAAATAACGCCTAGTGCTCAAGTCATAAGTCAGCTCACAATAAGGCATTGGAATCAATAGCTTGAGATCTATACGGAACCTTCTCAGGAATCGACGGGAGTTGGAAGCCTGGCAAAAGAGGCACGAATTTCGAGCACCCGGGATCGGAGATCCTGCGCCTGACTTTGAGCTGCCGGATATAGAAGGCAAGGCTTCTTTCAAGTTATCGGATGCCACGGGTGAAAAACCTGTCGGCCTCATCTTCGGGAACTTTACCTGACTCCCTTTCGTGAAGGGGGCCGTGAGCCTTAAGGAGATATTCAGAACCTGCAGAGACAGGGTGCATTTTGTCATGATCTACATCAGGGAGTCTCACCCGGGGGACCGCTGGTGGCTGGGGAAGGGCTTCCTGGGGAGGCTGGTGAAAATATTTAAGCCGAATGTCTC
>DAOVVW010000188.1 GCA_030636965.1 Pseudomonadota bacterium
CGACAGTCGTATAGGCTTTATGTTCGGGTCCAGATTGGGGAACATGAGAGCTGCTGGAGTGGTAACCTCGACAAAACCTTCGCCGTTAAAATAGGCCCGGACTGCATTTTCCATACGCGCCCGGGCCTTTAGTATTTCGCGAGTTGTTTTAAATCTCAACTATTTTTTGCCAGTTGGCTGTGATGGCACCTGCGGTGAGAGCGCTTTCATACCGTATATCTTCAGGAGGTCGTTGATATCGGTTGTCTTGAGGTTTATGCCCCCCTCCGAAATCGGAATCAGTATGATCTTTTTGCCCTGCAGAGCTTCGGCGATCTTGAGTTTTACCATGATCTCTCCTCCCGTGCCCGCAAGAGCTTCGTTCATTGCCCTTATGCCTTTTGCCTCAGCCTCACCTTCGGCCTTTATCGCCTGGGCGATCCTTTTTTGCTGCTCAAAGTAGGCATCCGCCTAGAGCCCAGCCCTTGCGAACTCTCCGTCCGCTTCTGCCACCACCTTGTTGACCTCGCCCTGGGCATCCTGCACCCTGCGCAGGTAGTCTTCCGTCACCGCCCGGGCCTGCGCCTTGTTCTTTTCAGCAAGCTGCTCGGCCACCTTGCGGTCTTCGATGGCCTGTTGATAGGCCGGATTGAAACGGTAGTCCTTTGTGGAGACCCTTTCTACATTGACTCCGTATGGGTTAAGGATCTCGTTGAGGGCAGCCCGGGCTTTTTCAGCCTTGTCCTGCCTCTGTTCCGATATATAGAACCCCTCGGTTTTTAGCTCCCCGAAGATATCCCTGGGTCGGCTGCGGACTACTGCTCTTACAACATTCTGTCTGAGGAGCTCGTCGTTCTCGGCAACATTCTGGAGGATGTATGGGGCTTTGGCAGGAGAGATGCGGTATTGGATAATAACATCGAGGCTGATGTCATTACCATCAATCGTCTTGAAGAGCAGGTCGTCCCTGGCTCTCAGGTCGCCCCTCCTGGGGTCAAATGTCATCTCCATGGTCTGGAGGTTCAGGTCGAACGTGTGCCAATCGTTGATAATGGGCATAAAGAAGTATGTTGAGCCGGGGGCATAGTATCTGGGTTCCACGCCTCTTTTCCCTGTTATGCCCAGCTTGATCGTTCGAACACCCACTTCAGTGGGACCTGTTGTGTGGGGCCAGCAACCCGCAGCCAGCAGGGACGTGAAGAGAACCGGGATTAAAAACCACCTTGAATATTTCATCACTTTCCTCCCTTCCTGACCTCAAACAACTTCAGAGTCTTTTCAAGGTCAAGGGGATTCACACCGGCCGCTCCATCGCTTGACAGGATTATCACGTCAAGTCCCTTGTATACCTCAGCCATGCTAAGGCCGACAAGCCGATCCGATCCGGCACCTCTTAAGGCCCTGTTTTTTAGTGACGTCTTCCTGGCATCAGCTAACTTCACCAACAGATCGCCTTCCGCATGTTTTTTGCGGACATAAAGGTCACGTTCGGCAGTTCTCTTTACTTTGTAGGCCTGTCCCTCCTGAAGCTTGACCCTCACGTTAGCCTCGCCCTCGCCGACAACCTTGTTGAGCTTGGCCGCCTCCTCGGCGGCCTTTCTCTCGGCCTGATTTTTAAAAACAAGCTGATCCTGCAGTTTCTTTGCCTCGATATTTTTCTGGATCTCCTCGCTGTACTGGAAGTATCTGACCAGGACCTGGTCAACCCTTATTCCCATTGGCTGCAGCTCCCTGTCCAGAAGTTCTCTGGCCTTAACCATCTTTTCAAAGCGCAGCGGGCTTATGTAGAACTCCTCCGTAGAGAGCTCACCGAGGGCTTGTTTCATAACCGGCTCCGCCTTGGGAATTATACCGTTGTCCTCAAACATCCTCCCCGGTCCCACAGTGGTAATGACCTTGTATGGATCGACGATCTTATAGATTATGGAGAGATCCACATCCACGAAAAAACCGTCGGAGGTCTGGATAAGCGCGGCCTTCTCGTAGCGGTGCAGCCTTGTGGCACTGGTGGGGAAGTTGGTCATCTCGAACAACTGAAGGTCTCTGGGGAAGAGGTGCATAACCTCCAGACCAAAAGGTAACACAAAGTTCAGCCCGGTTTCATATACCTTCTTCTGGATACCTCTGTTTATGCCGATCTTGACTTCCTTTATCCCGAACTCATTGGGAGCTACATAGACCAGGAAAAGATTGAATATAAGGCCCAACAGGGCCACTACGGCAATAAGCACTGTAACAGGCTTCCTTCCCCCTGCAGGAAGCTTCAGCTTCGGGATCTTGGGGATCTTAACATCTAGTTTCCTGAATATCGGTGGTTGCTGAAAGGGTCCACCGGGGTCCCTGGGGTCTCTTTGACCCATAATTAACCTCCCTTCGGATCTTGTCCTGAAGATCCTTTATCCTTCACATTCATTGAAAATTCTATTTCCATGTTCCGCATTCACTGATCTCGGTTTGGGTTCCGCATTCCGGACACGGTACAACTTTGTCATCGTGATGAACCAGGTTGCTTTGCATGCATAGCGGGCATGCAAATCCACCGGCCCTGCTCTCCTCGGCCAGGCCGAGGAGGGCCCGCGTTGTCAGGGGCCGAAATGCACCATCATCGTGAAACAGGCTCACCGCCTCCTCCACAGCCTCCGGCCCGATCCCTTCCTTCAGGGAAAACCTGTACATAAGTGTTCTGCATTCAGAGCACGAATGTACAGCTGACTCCACAAGCCTGAAGGCTCCGCCCCGCCCACTGCCAACCTTGAGTTCGTCACTTTCGAAACCACACGTACAGGCATACTTGACTAATTTTCCTTCCTGATTGGTCATGTATACCTCAATTCATCCTGTAGAAACAGGCTGGATAATTTTAATCGGCAAATTGGCAAACGAAGTGAAAGTGCCCTGTTCGGATTCATATGCTGTATATAATACTAAATAATACATCAACACGGTTATAGAAGCGAGGATGGAACGTATCCGGTCCTGTAATGAACCTTGATGACTTCGTAAAAATCAATGTTGTTAGGACCGCAAAAAACCCAACCATGGCTTTTTGCGACTCTACCAACATTGAAAGGTGCCCCGCTCCCAACTATACTAAACCTATGGATCCTTCCCAAAAACATTTCTCCTGGCCAAGCTCGCACAGGTTACTTGACTCGATCCTGCTAGTTTTTGTTATCACAATCATTACCATCACATCCGCGTTTGCCAACCAGGATATCTACAATGCTCTCCCGGAAGATGTGGAAGTTAAACGCTACATCATGAAAGATCTGGATGGCGATTCCATGGATGAGATAGGGATCCTTTACCAGACAGAGGGCGAGCTTGCCCTTACTGTTTTTCAAGCACAGGCGGGACGCTGGGCAAGATGGTGGGATCTTGAGGGCTCCGGCGGAAATTTGAATCTTCAGTCTTTTGACCTGGTGGATGTCAATGGAAACGGGAGCGGAGAGATCCTTATCAACTTCATTTCGCCGGACCGGAGCAGAATGTTCTCAAGGGTTTTGAGCCTTAAGGAGATCCAGGGAAGCGAACTGGAAGTTTCCGTGCTGCTCGAAGACTTCACAAGCCCCGCCGGATACCCGGTACTGGGTGATCAGGAAGGCCGGCCAAGTGTTACCTTTCTGGACATGGGCAGTAAAGACAAAGTGGACACCGTCGTGTCTACTGTTGAGATGGCTCTGTTTTTGAAAACTGTCTGGAAGTGCCGTGGCGAGCTATTCGTAATGAGCCCCGAGTCTCTAGACCCAAGTCTAAGGTTAAAGAAAATTCAAAAGCAGAGCAAACAGA